>JBAYAP010000185.1:0-2516 GCA_041669715.1 Acholeplasmataceae bacterium | reverse complement strand
TAAAGAAATATTATGCTAAAATGTTAATGAGGTATATTATGAAGACTGAATTAACATTTTAGCATAATATTTCTTTATAAGAAATAATAAAACATTTATTTATCTCGTCTTTGCCTTCTTTAATTTTTTTTATTTATGATATAATTATAAATATGAAATGGGGTGGCAATTGATGAATGTAGAAAATTTTAAAACTTTACATAAATCATATATGATAAAAATATTTTTAATTGTTTTTATTGTATTTCTTCTTTTGTATTTGTTTTTTACAACACTCCAAAAATATGATACTTATCACGAAGAAGTTTCTAATGTATCCGATCAAGAAACAATCATTGTTGATGGTGCCATTGAACGATTAAGAGACTATATGTCATTTGTTGTTTCAGATATTGAATACTTAGAAAGTCAATTTGAAATTTCTATTCGCGAAGGTCATACTTACGAATCTATTGAAAATAGTTGGGCCGTATATTCAAATTCAAAACAAATATATTCTCAAATACGATTTTTAGACACAACCGGCATGGAAAAAATTCGAATTAATAAAAATAAAAATGGGGCTATTATAGTTGATGATGCTGACTTAACCGATAAATCAGATCGATATTATTTTACAGAAAGCATCGGTCTCGCTGATAATGCCATTTATTTTTCTAATATCGATTTAAACGTAGAGGATAATCTCATTGTGCATCCATATGAACTTGAATTACGCCTTTCCACTCCCGTCTACGTCAATAATATCTTATATGGTGTAATTGTTCTTAATTTTGATTTCAATCTTCTTTTAGACCATATGCCATACTATAATGAAAACTCAAATGGCGATTTATATATCGTTGATCAAAATAGTTATTTTATATATTCAAATGATGTCAATACACTTTGGGGTTTTGATATATTAGAACATAGCGATCAAACATTAGCTAATATGTATCCACAAGCTTGGGAAAATATTGAAGATAATCAAACACAATTTATTACTGATCTTGGATTATATACTGTTAAATCATTAGATTTTACAACATTAATAAATCGAAATAATTATTCTTTTTATTCTTCTGGCTCAATGCTTCACGTCATAACTTTTGTTTCAAACGATACCAATCCCTTTTTAATTAATAGCAACTTGCTTTTATCCTTTATTTTATTAACCCTAGAAACAAATTGGCTAATGCTCCTTATTGTATTGTTTGTTTCACTTATTTTTTCACTACTTGTCTATAACCGTTTAAAGATCAGTTATGAAGAATCTTATTATGCTTCTATTGATCAATTAACAAACATATATAATAGAAATTATGGCATTAGCAACTTAGAAAAAATGATGAAAGATAAAAGAAATATTTCAATTTGTTTTATTGATTTAAATGGTTTAAAGGGTATTAATGATTTCTATGGTCATCAAACGGGTGATCAATATATTAAACATATTATTCAAATCATACACTCTTATGTGGAATTTCCTAATTTTATGTTTAGATTAGGTGGTGATGAGTTTATTATGGTAATGCATCAAAATGCTAAAGAACTCGAAGAAACTTGGCAAACTATATTAAATTCATTTAAAGAAATCAATGAAAATCAAGGAAATAATTATAAACTATCAGCAAGCCACGGTATTGTTGAACTATGCGATAAATTTGATGAAGTTAATAAATTTATTACAGCAGCTGATCATATCATGTATATTGAAAAAAATATTTATTATAAAAATAAAGAAGTTCAAAAATTAAATAAATAAACAAAAATACCTCAAATTAAATTGAGGTATTTTTTTTAACTATAAATAAAATTAAATTTTAAAACTTTATGCTAGTTTTCTTTTTTTTCTAAAAAATGATACCGCACCTGAACCAACAACAACAACGACGACTAAGATAACTGCAACTAAAGTACCTGAACCAACACCTTCTTCATCAAATCCTTTGTTTGCTAAAATTTCTTGCCAAGAATTATCAATTTGGACTTTTAAATCTTCATCATAACGATAAACTGAATCATTACTGTTTATTCTTACATCATATGAGGACGCATAAGATGCAAAATCACCATTTAATAAATCTGTTAAAACATCTTGTCTTGGTGAAGTATACCCAACCCATTCAGAGTTTTGTTTTGCGGCATCATAGCTTAACATGAAACTTATAAATTCATATGCATAATCTGTTTGTGCCCCTTTAGGAATAACAAATCCATCAACCCAAACATTAGTTCCTTCTTCTGGAACAAAGAAATCTAAATCATCATTTTCCATCATTAAATAATTTGCATCACCAGAATAGCTTACTGCTAAATCATAAATTGATGGTTTTGCCATAGCTTCAAAAATATCATCTGTAATAACATAAGTATCTGCTGTTAACCCATTATTTAACCAAGCAGTTGCAGCATCAAATTCCGCTGTTGTAGGATTGTTGATATCGTTAGTCCCTGTGGCAAACATCGCTTGCATATAAGCATCACGAGAACTATTATAAAATGCAATTTCATAAGTTGCTGAATCTAATAAG
>JBAYAP010000184.1:0-2568 GCA_041669715.1 Acholeplasmataceae bacterium | reverse complement strand
GTAACTATATATTTTTTAAACGAGGTTTATTTAATGGGAACTTTAATTAATGTAGCAGCAATCATCGTAGCATCTATTTTAGGTGTCATGCTTAAAAAAGGCTTACCAGAAAAAATACAAAAAATTATTATATTTTCTATAGGTTTAGGGCTATTTACAATTTCCATTGGATGGTTTATTAAAGATTTTATTGTAATTAATGATGATATGACTTTATCAACGCGATTTGATTTATTAATGATTATTTCATTAGTTGTTGGATCTATTATAGGGACATGGATAGATATTGATGATAAAATAAATAGATTTGTTATTAAAATTGAGACAAAATATAATTTACCACCTATTGCTAAAGGCTTTGTTACTGCAACTTTAATTTTCACTGTTGGTGCTCTTTCAATTACAGGAGCACTTCAAGATGGTTTAGGTCAAGGGATAACAACATTATTGGTTAAATCAACACTTGATTTCTTTACAGGGTTTATTCTTGCTTCAACATTAGGAATTGGTGTTATTTTCTCGGCAGTTGTTGTTTTAGTTTATCAAGGCAGTATTACATTACTTGCTACATTTTTAAGCACACATATGACAAGTGATATGATTGTAACAATTTCGATGATAGGTAACTTAATTTTAATTGCAATTGCATTAAATTTTATGGAAATAAAAAAGGTAAAAGTAGCAAATCTTTTACCAGCATTATTAATTCCCATTATATACTTAATTATACAACAATTATTTTAACCAAATTAAAACAAAGAAAAAGGTTTTGAGTTTTCACTCAAAACCTTATTTTATTTAAAATGTGAACATTAAGATTCTAGTATATCGAACCAAGTACCATATAATGCTGCATAATTTGCATCATAGACGCCACCATCTTCGGACAATAAATAACTGTTAAATTGTCTTATGTTGATTTGGCGAGAAGCGATTGCTTTTTGATCATTCGCACTATCAGTAAACTCTGCATCAGCTAATAACATAAATATTAATTCTCTTTGCATATAAGTATTGTTATATTTAGTTGTAACTGGGTCTAAATAAGTTGTAATAGCAGTTTGAACTTCAGTTGGAAGTGCTGCACCTTCGTCAGTTTGATCTAATACAAGATAGTATTCAATTTGACTTGCAGTTAATGTTTCTGAAGTTTCATTATAAACATTTAAGTTTAAGTCAGTATCAATATAATCATCATCGTCATCATCAGCTGCTTCATAAATTGCACTTGATTGTTCACCAACTGCATCAGCTAAAATGAAATGCCAGCCGAATGAAGATTGAACCATTTCTAAATCAGTTTTATCAATTGATCCACCATCATAAGTAATTTGATCATAGAAATCTAAATATGGGAATTTAGAATCATCATCATTCATATCAGCTAGTGTATCAAAAATGCTAATTGCTCTATTATAGAATACATCATCAAGAATACTTGAGTTTGTAATAATATTAGATGAGTTTGTAATATCAGTAGAAATTGTTTCATAAGTCATATTAAAGCCTAATTGACGATAATCTGACCAATACAATTCGGGTTGTAAGTCAATGTATTCACCTTCACCAACACCGAAACTACCTCTTGAAATTCTACCAGATTCATTAAATTCAGATGCAATATCATATAAACCTGAATCAAAGTCTGTGTATTTACCAAGAAGATCATAAACACCTTCATGATAAACATCAGAAGTATCAGTATAACCTTGAATCAAATTAAGTAAGCCTGTCATAATTTCATCACGATTTGAATCATTAATTACATCAGCAGGATCATCAGGTGTTCCATCAAAGTCTGTATCAAAATAAACAAGTAAGTGACTTACAGAAATTGATTTTTCATTGTCATATTGTAATTCTGATAATTGTTCAAATTTTTCATAAATTGTGAAGTTATCATTACTATAATGGTTTTCGTAATCATTTAAATATTGATCTCTTAATTCTGGATAGACATATAATTGATTAATGGCTTCTTCATTTGTAGTTGAACCAAATGCAACTAATAAGAATGCTTCTCTACCCATTGATGCTGGATAACTTGAATAACTATCAGATGAGAAAGCTGTGATGATATCTTCAAATTGTGATTCATAATCATCCATATCATCATCTGAAATTGTGTATTCATCACTATCACTTAAATATTTATTTAAGATTAAATCTAATGATAAGCTAACACCATAAGAGCTTTCAACTCTATTGTAAAAGTCTTCAACAGTGATATCAACACCATCTAAATCAGCAACAATATTACCAGTTTTATTTTTTTCAGAACCTTCATAAGTATAAGATTGACTGTAAAGAATTCTTAATACATTATCGTAGATGTTAAGATCAACATCATCATATTTTTCACCAACAACAGTTGATATGTAAGAAGAAGTTAATTTATTGTCAATTAATTCTTCTCTAGCAGATGCTTCAGCAGCTATTGCAGCGTCAGTATCAGAAAATATTTCTAAGTCTTCATCATCTGGGTCTTCGATTAAGATGCCTTCTTCATCAGCACTGTTATCGTCTAATTTAAATACTAAGTATCTATAATCACCAAATGTTTGAATT
>JBAYAP010000183.1:0-2589 GCA_041669715.1 Acholeplasmataceae bacterium | reverse complement strand
TAGAGTATCTATATTCAGATATAGATTACCAAGTAGTTTCAGCATTAAATGATCAGGAAATCAATCAGGCATCTGTTCATATGATGTCAACAGAAAGTTCTAATTTAGGTCGCGTCATTGAAGATGATTTAAGTCAAATCACATATCAAGTGACTACAATTATTTCATTTGATGGTCAATTAAGTGACACGTACTATATGGATATCAATCAAATGAAACATAATGTTGCTGTTAGTAAATATAGTCAATCATATGCGATATTGACAGATGATCAAATAGAAACGTTATTAGATCATCATTATAGTGTCATCAGTATTAGAAATCAAGCAGTGGATGATATTAAAAATAATCAAGAGATAAGTTATCAAAACATTGGCATACTTCATTGGATATTGACTAGTGCCATCGTTATATTAATGACGATGACTGTCAACATCCTAGCAAATGAAGATAAATATAGAAAATTAAGGTTTTTAGGGTTAACAAATACTAGGATATATAAAATATATATTGCTGAACATGCACAAATAGGTATCGCTTTAATCAGTGGTTATATGATGGGGTTAGTCAGCATTTATTTATTAAATTATTTCAGTATTATAGATTATCAAATGCTTTCAGTAAGAATACCAGCGAATCTCATTGTTTTAGGTATCTTATGCATAGGACTATCAATCATTTACTTGTGTTCATTTATTAACATTTTAGTGAGGAAACATAGATGATGAAAAAGAAAAAATTAGTAGTATTCATTGTTTCTATATGTATACTTTCAGCATTTACATATTTTGTTTATAATATACCTATTCACAAGGATTTAGTAGAAGAACAAAGTGAGCAAATTGAATATGGTTTTAATCGATTATTAAGTGGAAATGATGATGTTCAAATTAATATTTATAATGTTGAGATTTATATATATAAAGACAATGGTTATGTTTTATTTGAGTACATAGTGAGTACAAAACAATATGGTGAATATGATATGTATTTAAGAGTCTTTGAAAATCCTAGTATGCATTATTTTGAGACAAATGAAAATTTAGAAACAATACTACCATACAAAGAGATTTTTGATGAGGCTATTGAGAATTATGACTATAATTATAAGCTAACACAAGGAGAAATTGATGACTTTATAAGGATGTATAAATAGTATGATAAAACGAATGGGGGTGAAAAGATGAACAAAGTGAAATATGTTGTAATCATGTTACTGTTTATGTCTATGATTTTTTTAAGTAGTGAATCATTTGCATATACACTAGATGAGTTAGATCCAAAAGCTAGAGATTTTAGAAATGCTTCGGATCTTGTTATTGGTACTAAACAATATGAATCTGGTAGTGATGACTACAGTGTTAAACATTATGTAGAAGATCATAATATTGCATTAAACATTACATTTAACGGTACATATAGTGGACCTATTACAAAAATCTACGAGGAGCATAATTATATAATATTTAAAACGAGAGAACTCATTAAATCAGCACAAGGTTCTATGAGAACATACACTTATCCTGGATTTACAGATAATATTTATTCGGATTTTACAGTTGAACTTGATTTGGAAAAAAATAAACATTATTATGTGGCATATAGTGCTAGAGAAAATGGGAGTTATAATTATAAAGTTGAATATAATAAAGATATAGCAAGTTTTGAGCACTATGGGTATTGGCTCCAAGATTATGCTTATAAAGATGAATTTGACAAACCCGTGCAAAAATTGTATTTTGATGCAATAGGCGCTAAAAATTATTTTCTCTTTTTACAAAACGACATGACTCAGTTATTAACTGATTATGTTGGGCAATATTCTGTGGAAGTTTTGTATAATATGATGGAAAATCTGATGAAAGAATTAGTAATGATGACTTTCTCTGAACTCATACCTGGATTTGGTTATTTATCATTTTGTATATCCATGTATCAAGCAATGGAAATGGAAAATAGACTATATGAAGATCAAGTTTATATAAATGCAAGCAAGCAGATGCAGTTGTTAAACATAGCAGCTCATAGGGTTGTTGAGGAAAATAAAATCACTTATATTTTCACAAATGGACTAGAAGAATTTAACTATACTGAAGATAATGAGTATCATTTTACTATGGAATTTTATAGCGAAAATACTGTATTCGGGTTATCTGGTGATCGAGGATATATAGTTACTGATTAGTAGCAGTATTTTTTAGAAAAAGTAAAATTTAAGTTTGAAAATTATTTATACATCATTTTAAAACCTCTTGCGATTGATGCGAGAGGTTTTTTGATTGATTTTCTGAGATTAAGATACAGCAGTTTGCACTGCTATGAAAAAGTGGGGACACGTTCCCCCTTCCTCAAGGTACTAAATATAGTATAATAACACTAAGGAGTTGATAGAGTGGTTAATCAGTACAGTGTAGACTTTAAGCTAAAAATAGTAGAGATGATTCTTAACGAATATATAAGCAAACATGAAATAGAAAGACCATATAAAGTCGCTAGGAAAACACAAAGAGACTGGGTAAGTAAAAAAGCTCAAGGGTGCATAAATTCTACTAGAGGTGCGTAATTGTATCAAAATAGGTCATGCAACAC
>JBAYAP010000182.1:0-2602 GCA_041669715.1 Acholeplasmataceae bacterium | reverse complement strand
GTACTGACTCTAAAAGTAAATCAGGATATAAACGTATTCCTGATTATTTAAATGAATCATGTAGTTTTAATTGTGCATATTTTATATTAAAACGAATTAAAGAGTAATTATGTGAAAAAGTTAAATAAATTGCAAGTGTTTGTTTTTTGATATATACTATATTTGCAAAAGGGAAGGTGATTAATTATGGATGAAACAAGAGCACAAGTTGATAGTTTGATCACAAAAGTTAGACCCTATCTACAAAGAGATGGCGGCGACATCGAAGTTATTAATATCGAAGATGGTATTGTATATGTTAAGATGTTTGGTGCCTGTGATGGTTGTGTTGCATTAGATGTTACTTTAAAACAAGGCATAGAAACCATGTTACTAGAAAATGTCCCTGGAGTCATTGCTGTAGTAACTGTTGATTAATAAATGAAGGGGCGGCTTAAGATCGCCTTTTTATTGGGAGAATAACTATGGATAAAAGAAAAGTTGGTGTAGTAATTGATTCGACTTTCAGATTAGAAGAATCATATGTTAAAGAAAATGACATTACTGTTGTACCGCTAAAAGTTATTATTGGCGATCAAGAATATATTGATGGTTTTTTTGATTCAGATTTGGTTGTTAAAGCTTTACAAGAACATGTTAAAGTGAAAACAAGCCAACCTTCACCAGATTTATTTATTGAAGCATATAAACATCAATTAGAATCATTTGAAGAAGTGATATGTTTAACTTTATCTAAATCATTAAGTGGCACACTAAATAGTGCAAACTTAGCACAAACAATTCTAGATGATAATCATGTTACTGTAATAGATAGCGAATCAACAATTAGTGGTGGCTATTATTTAACACAAAGATTAATTGAATTTTTAAATGAAGGGCATAGTGCAAGAGAAGCAAGTGTTTATTTAGAACAATTAAAAGATCAAGGATCTTTGATTTTTACTGTAGATAATTTACAAACATTATTTGATAATGGACGTTTAAGTAGACTTCAAGCTGCTATTGGTAATATGTTAAGAATTAAACCTATTTTAAGATTTAGAAGAGGTGTATTAGAAGTTGAACAAAAAGTAAGAGGCTTTTCAAAAGCAGCTAAATATCTAGTTGATGAAGTCAGAGGTATGGTTGATTTAGGGAAAAAAGCTTTTGTTAGAATTGCCTATGTTGATAAAAGTAGTGAAGCTAAAGAATTAGAAATGGAATTGTTTCAATTAGGTGATCAAGTGGATGTGAAGATTACAGGGCTAATTTCGCCAGTTATATCGGCACATGTTGGATTAGGTGGACTTGGAATATATTTAGCATTCGAATAAAAAAAACAAATTAATAGCCACATAGTCATATGTGGCTTTTTGTTTGTATAGATAAATTGCATATTATTTTATTAAAAATAAGTATACGTTTTCGCGGGTCATTACGTTTATAATCCTTATTTATTTGTGATATAATCTATACGAGGTAATAAATATGAAAGTTGAAGACCAAATCGTATGTAAAATTACGGGGATTCAAGCATATGGTGTGTTTGTATCATATGAAGATTACGTTGGTTTAATTCATATTTCTGAAGTATCTGATCAATATGTCCAATCACTTGAAAATATTTTATGTGTTGGAGATGACATTGAAGCAACCGTTCTAGAAATTGATGATGAACAAAAACGTTTAAAATTAAGCTACAAACAATCAAATCCTATTCATCCCAAAATATTAAAGATGGTTAAGATTCAAATAGGGTTTCACTCTCTATCAAAAGCATTGCCTTTTTGGGTAGAGAAATCAAAAAAATAAGAGGTGTAGATTTATGGCACAAATAAAATTAGTGTTAGACGATGCACGTCCTTTTTTGGACGCACAACCTGAATCCCTTCAGGAAAAAGTAAATATCATTCATGAAATGATTCATGAAAAAACTGGTTTAGGAAATGATTTTTTAGGCTGGTTAGATTTGCCGTTAGATTATGATAAAAATGAATATGCACGCGTATTAAAAGCTGCTGAAAAAATTAGAAAACAAAGTGAAGTTTTAGTTGTTATTGGTATTGGTGGTTCTTATTTAGGAGCTAAAGCTGGTATCGAATTTTTAAAGAAACCTTTTGTTGAAGAAGATTTTGAAATTGTTTTTGCTGGACATCAAATGTCAGGTAGTTATTTAAATCATTTGGTTGAATACTTAAGTAATAAATCATTTAGTATTAATGTTATTTCAAAATCAGGAACAACAACTGAACCAGCGATTGCTTTTAGAGTTTTAAAAAATCTTTTAGAAACTAAAGTCGGCAAAGAAGAAGCAAGAGAAAGAATTTATGCGACAACCGATAAATCTAAAGGCGCACTATATACAGTTGCTAAAGAAAACGGCTATGAAATGTTTGTCATTCCTGATGATGTTGGTGGACGTTTTAGTGTTTTAACACCTGTTGGATTATTACCATTTGCTGTTAGTGGGGCAAATACTGATGATATGCTTAAGGGTGCTCAATATGCATTAGCACGTTTTAGTAATCCTGATTTAGAAGTTAATGAAGCATATTTATATGCTGTAACACGTTATCTTTTATATAATAACATGGGTAAAAAAATAGAAATGCTTGTTGGATAT
>JBAYAP010000181.1:0-2607 GCA_041669715.1 Acholeplasmataceae bacterium | reverse complement strand
GTAAATCGCTAATCGTAAAAACTTGATTAACTTCTTTGTGTATAAATAAAGGTCCATCAATATCAGATGCTGCATATATAGTTGTAGTAGCTGTAAGTGTAAACACTAAAAGTGCTGTAATTAACAGCACTGATATTTTTTTTATCATTTAAGACCAAGGACCTTTCTACCTTTTTTATTAAAACCAAAATAATAAATTGCAGCAGCACCAATAACCCAAAGATACCAAGCTATACCTAAAAATTCTAATGGTTCACCTGGTTCACTAATAATTGGAATAGTATTTGTTGTTGGAACCCATTTTGCATAAAGCGTTGTATCTTCTCCTGGCATCGTGTTAAATGTATAAACTGTTTCTAAATCCTCATCACTATACCATCCACCAAATACATAACCTGTTCTTTCTGGGTTATTTGGATTCACAATAGCTGCACCATATAATGCAGTGATAGAATCAACATCACTACCTCCATTTGGTACAAAGGTAATCGTAAATTCACCAATAATAAATTTTGCATATAAAGTCATTTCAGCAGTGACTGCATCAGCAAAATCATAAACGACTGTCAACTCTTCATCGGTGTACCATCCTTCAAATGCATGACCATATAAAATTGGATCTGATGGTTCAACAAGTAATTCACCATCAACGATGATTCTTGTGTCAATGGCTGAACCTTCATTGCTATCAAAATATACGTTAAAGACTGTGACTGTATCAGCTACAAAATTTGCATATAAATCGAGTGTTGAAGTTGTGACTGCATTTGCACTAAAATCCCATAAGTTATTATCCACATCAAACCAACCAATAAATGTATATCCAGATTCGACAGGATCTTCAGGTTTCACTAATTTAGATCCTAAATCAACTGCTAAACTTGAATCAACTGCATCATCGATATAATAGCTTACTGTTGATTGTTCAACGATGTCACTTGATGGAATATCAATAAATAATCCTTCCCATTTAGCAACATAAAAATACGATGAATCTGCAGAATATTTTAATACATTACCATCATAAACATTGTATTGTCTTGTATTATCTCCTAAATCAGAGATTGAAACTGATGGATTTGTAGATGTTCCTGTATAACCGATTGATGAAAGTGTCCATGTCGTGCTACCTGATGATCGATTGAGTTCTTGGAATTGATATGAGTAATTTGTCTCATCATCTCCAAAACCAATGTTAATACCATAAGTACCGTTATTTAATACATTGAATAAATACACATAGTAATTACCTTCAAATTCAACATTGTAATCATCATCTTTAGCGACTAATTGGTATGTGTCACCTACAATAATAAACTTAAAATAATCATCCACTGCGATTTGATTACCATATACTGATATTTCTAATCCTAAATCAGAAGCTGTAATTTCATCTACATCATCAACAACTGTTTCATCATCAACATCGATTTCTTCAACTAATAATTTAAAAACAAAATCTGTATATGTAACACTAACTTGTGCAAATAGATCAATGCTTAAACTTTCAATACCTTGAAATATTTGCCCTGTTGTATATTCTTTTATATCTTCTTTTGTATCAAACACATTCCATGTATCGCCGTTAATAATAAATGGCGATAACTTAAATCCGGTTGTATCATTCATTGAGCCGGATACATATATATACTTAACTAAATAAGCACCATCTGGATCTAAATTTGTATTGAGTTTATCTGTTAAAATAACAACATTGCTGCTTGTCGCACTACCTGATAAAGTTATTGTATTATAATTTGCAATACTAAAACTAACATCACCAGATGTCGTTGTATAAGTTTCATCTGTAAACAAATTTATATCATTTGTTTGTGTTGTTGTATATTCATAAATATTTACAATAAAACTTATTTCAAAACTATTGCCAACAGCACCATAAAAACGCACTAACATATTATCTGCCCATTGCGCATGTTGTTCTAAAATTGCACCATCAAGTTTTTGATAATCATCTGGTTCAATCATTACATTTGTTTTTGGCCCGTATGGATTCGATGTAGTAGCTGTATATAATTCAAGTCTTGTGCCTTCAAAAGTCGTGCCCGCATTATATTCATATGTGATCAAATAATCTTTTACACTTGACAAAAGATATCCGCCGGTGTTAGCTGTAAATAAATCATCAATCGTAAAACTTGCTTGCGTTGCTGTCATAGTTCCTGTAACTGAAAATACTTGTGTATCATCATCAATCGTTAATGTTAAACCTGCAACTGTTCCAGTAAAACTATCAAATTTATATGTCGTTGATGGATTCTCAATGTATGCAGCATACGTTGGCTTTACAATCAATAATAATGTAAGCATTAATGCCAACATTATTAAACTAAATTTTTTCATTTTTTCACCTTTTAATCTTTCTTTTAAAATTTCAAATCAAACTGCATCAATTATTTTTTAAGTGATGCTAATAAAATCACAACAATAAATGTGTAGATCATCCATAAATCTACAAAGTGATTGCGAATTGCAACAAACCAACCAATAAATGTTGCTAAATTTCCAGTCGCATTTGGGAATATAACTGGTAATAGCACAGATAAGAATAATAGAGCAGCTAATACAAGTAATAATTTAAAAATAAAT
>JBAYAP010000180.1:0-2685 GCA_041669715.1 Acholeplasmataceae bacterium | reverse complement strand
TTGTATCTTATGAAGAAGCAAAAAATATTTTTAAAAACGATCCTTATAAACTAGAAATTATTGAAGATTATAAAAATGACGAATTAACAGTTTATGAACAAGGTGATTTTATTGATTTCTGTCGCGGTGGCCATGTGGCAAATACAAAAGAAATCAAACATTTTAAATTATTGAGTTTAGCAGGTGCTTATTGGCGTGGTAATTCTAATAATAAGATGTTACAACGTATTTACGGTACAAGCTTTTTTAGTGAAAAAGAATTAGACGAATATTTAAAATTGTTAGAAGAAAGAAAAGAAAGAGATCATCGTAAACTTGGTAAGGAATTAGGATTATTCTTTTTAAATAAAGAAGCTGGACAAGGTTTACCTTTCTGGTTACCTAAAGGAGCTACTATCCGTCGTGTGATTGAAAGATACATTACCGATAAAGAACTAAGTAAAGGATATCTACATGTCTATACACCGATTTTAGGCAGTAAAGAATTATATATTACATCAGGACATTGGGATCATTATCAAGATTCAATGTTTCCACCTATGGATATGGGTGATGGCGAAATGTTAGTCATTAGACCAATGAATTGTCCTCATCATATGTTAGTTTATAAAAATGATGTTCATAGCTATAAAGAGTTACCAATTAGAATTGCCGAATTAGGCATGATGCACCGTTATGAAAAAAGTGGTGCATTATCAGGACTTCAACGTGTTCGTGAAATGACATTAAATGATGCACATATTTTTGTTAGACCTGATCAAATTAAAGAAGAATTTAAACGTGTAGTTGCTTTAATGCTTGATGTTTATGAAGATTTTAATATTACTGATTATGAATTTAGATTAAGTTATCGTGATAAAGAAGATAAAGAAAAATATTTCCCAAATGATGATATGTGGAATCGAGCAGAAAAAATGCTTAAAGAAGCTATGGATGAATTGGGCATGAAATATTTTGAAGTTATTGGTGAAGCTGCATTTTATGGCCCTAAACTTGATGTTCAAGTTAAAACTGCATTGGGTAATGCAGAAACCCTTTCAACAATTCAATTAGACTTCTTATTACCAGAACGTTTTGAATTAACTTATGTTGGAGAAGATGGTAAAAATGATCATCGTCCAGTTGTTATTCACCGTGGTATTGTTTCAACTATGGAACGTTTTGTTGCCTATTTAACTGAAGAGTATAAAGGTGCATTCCCATTTTGGTTAGCACCAGTACAAGTTAGAATATTACCAGTTCACAATGAGCATCATCAAGATTATGCACAATCATTATATGAAAAACTTCAACAATTAGGTTTTAGAGTTGAAGTGGATTTTAGAGATGAAAAATTAGGATATAAAATTAGAGGAGTACAAAGTCAAAAGATTCCTTACTCATTAGTCTTAGGTGATAAAGAAAAAGCTGAAGGGCTTGTTACTTATCGTCCATATGGTTCACAAAATCAAGTAACAGTTTCTATCGATGATTTTATAGAATTAATTAAAAAACAACAAAAATAATTACATATCTTATGCTATGATATAAATAGCAGGTGATTTTATGTTAAAAAATAATGATATACATTTAATTCAAAATCAAATTTTTAGCACAGTAATTATAACAAAACAATAAAAAGCCCTATTAAGGGCTTTTAGTGTTTATGAGGAAAGGGAATATTAATTATGTTAGAAATCAAAAACGTATCTAAAAGTTATGATGGAAAAAAATTAGCTTGTAACGAGGTTAATTTAGTAATTGACAATGGCGATATTTATGGATTTATTGGTCATAATGGGGCGGGTAAAACAACATTGTTAAAGGCTATTGCAGGTGTTATTAATTTTGACAGCGGGGAAATTATTATTAATGGTATTTCAGTTAAAGATAATCCTATTGAAGTTAAAAAACAAATTGCCTATATTCCAGATAATCCCGATGTTTATGAAAATCTTTCAGGCATTGATTATTTAAACTTCATGGCTGATGTTTTTGAAATTAGTACGGATATTAGAATTGAAAAAATTAACGATTATGCAAAAATGTTTGGTATGACCGAAGTGTTAGGACAACCAATTAGTTCATATTCACATGGGATGAAACAAAAAATCGTTATTATTGGGGCATTAATTCATAAGCCAAAAATTCTATTATTAGATGAACCATTTGTTGGACTTGATCCACAAGCTAGTTATTTATTAAAAGAAGAATTTAAATCATTGTGTGCTAAAGGCACTTCAATTTTCTTTTCAACACATGTTTTAGAAGTTGTTGAAAAATTATGTAATAAAGTTGCTATTATTAAAAACGGTCGAATATTAGAAAGTGGAAAAACTGAAGATATTATTTCAAGTCAATCATTGGAATCAGTATTTATGGAAATAGCGAGTGAAGCATAATGTATTTCAAACTACTTAAAATATATTTAAAAGATTTATCATTTGATCGTTTATTACAAATTAACGGAAGTAAAGCAAAAAAAATTGGGATAAGCATTGCATTAATCTACGCTTTGATTGTTACTGTTGGTGGATTTGGATTTTTATTTTTTAATTTAGCTGAATTCCTAAGTAGTATTAATCAAATGGAAACAATGATCAGTTTCTTAGCAACATACTCTTTAATGATTCCAATCATTATGACGCTTTTTAGAGCAAGTGGTACATTATTTTTTTATAAAGATTATGAAATTTTAGCAGCATT
>JBAYAP010000179.1:0-2695 GCA_041669715.1 Acholeplasmataceae bacterium | reverse complement strand
AAAGAAGAAACATTTGAAGTAACTACCTATAGAATTGATGGACCATATGAAGATGCTAGACATCCTGAAAATATAACGTATGCTCAAACTGTTTTAGAAGATGTGATGCGTAGAGATTTTACGATGAATGGCTTGCTTATGGATGAACAATTAAAAATATATGATTATGTAGATGGTCAAGCAGACCTTTCTGCTAAAATGATTAGATCAATCGGCGATCCATACTTAAGATTTAATGAAGATGCAATTAGAATGTTAAGAGCTATCTATTTTCAATCTAAATTAGGATTTCAAATCACTAAAGAAACAAGAGAAGCTATTTTTGATTTAAAAGATAAATTGACATCTGTCGCAATGGAAAGAGTTTTAATTGAACTTGTAAAAATATTGACAGGAAAACATTTAAAAAAAGCATTTAAAACTATGGTAACAACTGAAATATATAAAGTTTTACCAGGTTTAGAAAAAGGAATTTTATATGTTGCAGAATTAGATGAAATGCCATTTGTTGATGTGTTTTTTACAATGAGTTTTGCTTTAAACAAAGGTATTGTTCCTTCAAAATGGCCATTTTCTAATAAACAAAAACATCGATATTTTACAGCAGCAAAACTTGCTAACAGTAAGACAAAATTTAATTCTACTGATTTATATACTTATGGTATTGATTTGTGTTTACTTGCAAATCGTGTAAATTATATGTTAAATCGTGATCGTTTAATGCAAAATGAATTGATGGCTGCTTATGAAAAATTGCCAATTCAAAGCGAATTGGATTTAAAATTAAAACCACAAGATATGATGTTAATTACTGGAAAAAAAGCTGGGGCTTGGTTAAGAGAAGTACAACAAAAAATGGTTTTTGCTATTATAAATAATGAAGTTAAAAATGATCAAGAATCTTTAAAAACATTTTTAATTGAATATATGAAATGAGGGATATGAGTGACTTTACAAGAAAATCAAATTTATGAAATCATCGGAAAAGTCGAAAGTATAAATCAAGGTGCACATTTTTGTAATACTACGGTTGTTACAAAAGATGGTGAACATATAAATCTTAAACTTGAATTTGAACAAATTGATGCTTTATCGATGGGAAAGATATACCAATTTGAAGCGTTGGCAATTATCAAAATAGAAGATGAATTAATATTGAAGTGCAAAGAAATTACACCTATTGAAGATGTTTTATCATCAGATGAACTTTCGCAACTTTTAGAATTATTTTATGTGTACGCACCAGTACCTTTATCAGAAATAAAAAATGGTGTTGAGTCGTTTTTAAATAGAATTGATAATGTTATATTAAAAAAAGTTACCGAAACTATTTATACTGAAAAAAGAAATAAATTTTATATGCATCCTGCGGCAACTAAATTTCATCACGCTTATGTAGGTGGATTAAGTTATCATACATTAACAATGTTAAAACTCATTGATGGGTTTTTAAATGTATATTCTTTTTTGAATAAAGATTTATTATATGCTGCTACAATTCTTCATGATATGGCTAAAATCGAAGAGATTAGTGGCGTTGATGGTGAATATACAACAGAAGGATTACTTATTGGCCATTTAGTGATGGAAACTATCCATATAGATGAAGTTGCTAGATTATTTCATTATGAGCAAACCGAAGAAATTTTAATGTTAAAACATATGATTTTATCTCACCATGGACAACTTCATTTTGGTTCTCCTAAAAAGCCTCAAACGGGTGAAGCATTATTATTATGGTTTATAGATACAATTGATTCTAAATTTACTGTTTTAGGTGAATCACTTGAACATACGCCTGATGGGACATTTACACAAATGATTAATGTGTTAGATAAAATGAGATTTTATAAAGATAAAATAAAAAAATAAAGTAAAGTTAAGTAAAGTATCTCACATGAGATGCTTTTTTATTTTTAAAAATGAAGCATTACTCATAAAGTGTATTATAATGTAACTATATATTTTTTAAACGAGGTTTATTTAATGGGAACTTTAATCAATGTAGCAGCAATCATCGTAGCTTCTATTTTAGGTGTCATGCTTAAAAAAGGATTACCAGAGAAAATACAAAAAATTATTATATTCTCTATAGGTTTAGGGCTATTTACAATTTCCATTGGATGGTTTATTAAAGATTTTATTGTGATTAATGATGATATGACTTTATCAACGCGATTTGATTTATTATTGATTATTTCATTAGTTGTTGGATCTATTATAGGGACATGGATAGATATTGATAATCAAATAAATAAATTTGTTATAAAAATTGAAACAAAATATAATTTACCACCTATTGCTAAAGGTTTTGTTACTGCAACGTTAATCTTTAGTGTTGGGGCACTCTCAATTACTGGGGCACTTCAAGATGGTTTAGGTCAAGGGATAACGACATTATTGGTTAAATCAACACTTGATTTCTTTACAGGATTTATTCTTGCTTCAACATTAGGTATTGGTGTTATTTTCTCAGCCGTAGTTGTTTTAGTTTATCAAGGAAGTATTACATTACTTGCTACATTTTTAAGCACACATATGACAAGCGATATGATTGTTACCATTTCGATGATCGGTAATTTAATTTTAATTGCAATTGCATTAAATTTTATGGAAATAAAAAAGGTAAAAGTAGCAAATCTTTTACCAGCATTATTAATTCCCATTATATACTTAATTATACAACAATTATTTT
>JBAYAP010000178.1:0-2718 GCA_041669715.1 Acholeplasmataceae bacterium | reverse complement strand
ATTGTTACGCATATTGATGACTATGGTTTTATTCGTTATGAAATGGGATATGCTGCTGCCATTTCTATCGTTTTACTTATTATGGTTTATGTATTTAGTCGTGTAGCATATAAATTATTTGGAGAGAGAGATTAATATGAGTTCATTTAATGCGACAAAAATTAACCCTAAAAAATTTCATAAAAGCCAAATAAAGTTCTTATTGATATTAATACCCGTTGCTATATTTATGGCAATGCCTATTGTCTATATCTTTAATCATGCATTTAAACCGATAACTGAATTATTTGAATGGCCACCTAGATTTTTTGTTAAGAATCCAACATTAGATAATTTTATTGATTTATTTGAAGTTACATCAACTACAGGAATACCAATGTCAAGATACTTATTTAATAGTATTATTATATCAATTACAGTTGTATTTGCTTCAATATTTGTAAGTAGTATTGCAGGGTTTGCACTGTCTAAATTAGATTTTAAAATAAAAAAATCAATGTTATTTGCTAATAATATTGCATTGATGTTTGTCGGTGCTGCTGTTGTAATCCCTCGATATTTAATTATTGAACGTTTAGGGCTTATTGATACATTTTGGGTTCATATTATTCCAGGACTTGCCATTCCAGTTGGTTTATTTTTAATTAAACAATTTATTGACCAAATTCCTAATGAGTTATTAGAAGCCGCACGTATGGATGGGGCAACTAATTTTCAAATATACTATAAAATCATTTTACCTTTGATTAAACCTGCTTTAGCAACTATTGCTATTGTGTCTTTTCAATCTGTATGGAATGATGCTGGTACATCAACAAGTTATATCAATAATGAGAGTTTAAAAACTTTTGCATTTTATATGTCGACCTTAACAACAGGAACTAATGCAGTTGCTGGTACAGGTATGGCGGCAGCATCTGCACTGATTATGTTTGTACCTAATTTAGTTATATTTATATTTTTACAAAAGAATGTGATGAATACCATGGCACATTCTGGAATTAAATAGGAGGATGACATGATTAAAAAATTATTTATTGCATCCTTAATGATTTTAACGTTATTTACATTTACATCTTATGATGTGACTGCTGTGACAACACAAGCAGTACCTTATGAAACTTATACCATTGGTCCAAAAGGCAGACGCGTTTTAACGCAAACTGCTTATGCACCAGCGGGGTATTTTAATACTGACTATACATTAAACAGTCCAGAAGATATATATATTAAAGATGATTATGTCTATATTGCAGACACTGGAAATAAGCGAATTTTAAAAGTTGATCAAGATGGTCATGCAATTGAATTTGCTACTGGATTAAACGCACCCACAGGTGTTCATGTTGATGATAATTATAATGTTTATGTTGCTGATAAAGGGGCAAAGGCAGTTTATAAATATAATGAACTTGGCCAATTAATTGATACATTTTCTAGACCGACAGAACCAATATTTGGGACAGATTCACCATTTGTTCCAGTAAAAATAGCTACTGGTCCTCGTGATGTTTTATATATTGTGGGCGAAGGTTCCACGGGTGGATTAATTCAATTAAACTATGCAGGAGAATTTTTAAGTTTTTTTGGTACGAATGAAACTGATAGTTCATGGTATGAAGATATTGCTGATTTCTTTAATGTTGAATTTGCTAAAAATATTCCTGTTTCACCAACAAATGTTACGCTTGATCAATCAGGTTCTGTTTACACAGTTAGTAATACGACATCACAACAACTTAAAAAGTTTAATATATCATCAACGGTTATTTTAGAAGAAACAACAGAACAAACACTTATTTCTGTTGTTACTAATGATTTTGATAATATATATACACTATCATCTGAAGGGATGATTAGCGAATATGACAGTTATGGAAATCTTATTTTTGAATTTGGTGGACTTGATGCTGGTGGAAGAGTTTTAGGACTTTTTGTTAACCCAGTCGACTTCTCTATTGATTCAAACAATCATATATATGTATTAGATAAAGGAACAAATAAAATTCAAATTCTTGAAAGATCAGAATTTGCTTCCATTATTCATCAAGGGCTTATTGATTTTAAAAATGGTATTTATAGCATTGAACAATGGGAAGAAGTATTACGATTAAATAGTGTTTTTGCATTAGCAAATAGTTCGATTGCGCGTGCATTATATCGTGAAATGGATTATCAAGGCGCACTTGCTTATTATTTAATTGCATATGATCAAGGCGGATATTCTGATGCTTTTTGGCAAATTAGATATGACTGGCTACAAAATTATTTAGGTATGATGCTTGTTATGCTACTTGCTGCATTAGTTGCGGTTAAAGTTTTAAAAAAGGTTGACCAAAACTATCAGATTTATGATCCGATAAGAAAGTTCGAAACTAAATTATCTAAAGCAAAACTATATCGAGAATTAAAACTATCACTATCGATATTTAGGCATCCATTAGATACATTTTATGATATTAAACATCGACATCGCGCTTCTTATGCATCAGCAACCATTATTTATATATTATTAATTATTGTTTCGATTCTAGCAGTTTATTTGACATCGTTTGTATTTGCAAGAAATGATGTGACAAGTTTTAATTTCTTAAGATATACAGCCATTATTGTAAGTGGTATCTTATTGTTTGTGTTCTCTAATTATTTGATTAGTACATTAAATAATGGTGAAGGTTGGTTTAAAGATGTATATATAAGCACTGCATATGCATTAAT
>JBAYAP010000177.1:0-2743 GCA_041669715.1 Acholeplasmataceae bacterium | reverse complement strand
TATTCAAATAAAGTGAAGATATTTAAATATAAACATCAAATTAAACGTTATTTAAAAGATATTAAATAATAGCATTGTTAAAAACAATGAATTATCGTATAATAAAAATTGCACGTAAGGTGGGATTAAATGAAAAAAGTTAGAGTTAGATATGCACCAAGCCCAACTGGATTATTACATATAGGGAATGCAAGAAGTGCTTTATTCAATTATTTGTTTGCACGTCATTTTAAGGGTGAATTCATCATAAGAATTGAAGATACTGATGTATTACGTAATGTTGAAGGTGGAGAAGCATCACAATTAAATTATTTAAGTTGGTTAGGTTTATCATGGGATGAATCCCCTGATAAAGGTGGCCCTTTTGGTCCATATCGCCAATTAGAAAGATTAGAGTTATATACAAAATATGCTGACGAGTTGTTAGAAAAAGGATTAGCATATAAAGAATATCGTGAAGGTAATGAAAAATTTGCAATAAGATTTAAAGTTCCCGAAAATCAAACATATGCATTTGATGATTTAGTAAGAGGCAAACTTTCATTTGAAAGTAAAGATGTAGAAGATTGGATTATTGTCAAAGATAATGGTATTCCAACATATAATTTTGCTGTTGTCATAGATGATCATTTTATGGAAATCACTCATGTGTTGCGTGGTGAAGAACATATTACAAACACACCAAAACAAATTATGATATATCAAGCATTCGGATGGGAAGTACCAACTTTTGGCCACATGACAATTATTGTTAATGAACAAAAGAAAAAATTGAGCAAGCGCGATAAAAATGTGATTCAGTTTATTTCCGAATATGCATCTATGGGATATTTACCAGAAGCTATGTTTAATTTTATTGCTTTATTAGGGTGGTCACCACAGGGTAATAAGGAAATTTTATCGCAAGAACAAATCATTCAACAATTTGATCCTAAACGATTATCAAAAGCACCAGCGATGTTTGATAAAGAAAAACTAGCATTTATTAATAGTAAATACATTAAAAAATTAACGATTTCAGATTTAGCACAAAAAATGAAGCCATTTCTTGAAAAAGCTGATATTGAAATTATAAATGATGCATGGCTAGAATTACTTGCAAGTGTATTTCAAGATCGATTAAGTTATATTGGCGAAATAGTTGAATTGTATCATGAGTTTTTCCATGATGATTTTGAATTAAGCGAAGAAGCTTATGCGTTTTTAAAAGAAAATCAAAGTTTAGAACTTATTGAAACATTTAGACATATGCTTGAAGATCAAATTTTTGAAGTTGATGTTCTTGATCAAATGATTCAAAATGTAAGTGATAAACTAGATATAAAGGGAAAGCCTTTATATATGGGTATTAGAATAGCTTCTACTGGAGATATGCATGGACCAAGCCTTGCAAATTGTATTGCTTTACTTGAAAAAGAAAGAGTACTTAATAGACTTCAAAAAGTAGCAAATAAATTAAGAGGTGACTTATGAAAAAAATAATGTTTTTAGGATTGATGATTTCATCACTGTTTGTACTTGCAGCATGTAGTAAAACATCAGCAACTGCTGAACTTGATAATTTTGATATCACATATGAAGCTATAACATTTGATGTGACTGTTGATGATCCTGAAAGTGAAATCACAGGAGATACATATGTAAAGATATATGATGAAGATGGTGAAGTTGTTGATAGCACGTTATTATCATTTGATGATGGTGAAACATCATTAGAACAAACTGAATTAGAATTTGATGGACTTGATGTAGAAACTGATTACATACTTAAAGTTGTAGCAACCATTGAAAAGAAAAATGTCACTTTAGCAACTTATGATTTTACTACACAATCAGAAGATGATATTGTCATTTCAACAGCTGCAGAATTTATAGCAATGAGTTCAAATCGTTCAGGAAATTATGTATTAGCAAATGATATAGACTTTACAGATGTTGAATATACAATGCCATTTCCTTCAGGTAAAAGTTTTTTAGGAACATTTGATGGACAAGGTTTTACAATTAGTAATATTGATATTCCTGCATTAGTGACTTATACAGGTGTGTTTGGTAATATATCAACAGGGTCAATTAGTAATTTAGTTTTAGATAGTATTACAATTGGAAGTGAAACAGAACCTTTTGAAATAACAACTTCAACTAGAGTAGGCTTTTTGACAGGATATATGTCTTCAAGTTCTGGATCAATTAGTGATATTACAATTTCAAATAGTTCAATGTATGTTAAATCATCTTCTTCAATAACAGCATATTTTGGTGGTGTTATAGGAGAATTACGTGGTGAAATGACAAATGTTGCAGTTGTGGATTCAAATATATATGCAGAAACACTATCTTATGCTGATACAAGAATTGGCGGGGTTGCAGGTTATTTATATGAAGATGCAGTTGTATCTCAAGTGAGTTCATCAGGGCTTATAAACTTTACATTAACTGGTGATAACTTAGGTGATGCTAATAATAGTTATGTTGATATTGGTGGTGTTATTGGAAAAAATGATGCAACTGATAGTACAGACTCAGTTACTGAACTTTATAGTACAATGGATATTGAAGTGTCTATAACATATCAAACATTAGAAGAAACAACAGAAGCTAATTATAGTCTTACAGTAGGCGGACTTGTTGGTTTCTCATCAGCAATGATAAAAGAAGGTTTTTATAGTGGTAGTATTGATATCACTCAAGTTGCTAGTGAATTTGAAACAGCAGCGCAAATAAGATATTATGTAGGTGGACT
>JBAYAP010000176.1:0-2770 GCA_041669715.1 Acholeplasmataceae bacterium | reverse complement strand
GCATCAGATGCCACATTATCAATTGTTAACCCTAATAATAATGAGGGTAAAAGTTGAACAGCTACAGCAATAAACATTAATATAAAAATAACAATCAATTGTTTATAAAAGGGCACCATATAACTAAATAAACGTTTAATAACCTCAGCATCACTACGTTCTCTTGTGTTGTCTTTAAAATCTTTCATTAAGCTGCACCGCCTTCCACTAAAGTTTCAAGTTGTTGGCGTTTTACCATATCAGCATAAAGTGGTGAAGTTTTTAACAACGTTTTATGATTACCAACAGCAACAACTTCGCCATTTTCAAGCAAAATGATTTTATCCATTTTCTTAACAGTTGATATACGGTGAGCAATAAAAATAGTTGTCTTACCTTTTCTAACTTCATGAAGATTTTTAATAATAGCATCTTCAGTTTTAGTATCAACTGCAGAAACAGAATCATCTAAAATTAAAATTTCAGGATTTTTTGCTAATGCTCTCGCAATACTGATTCTTTGTTTTTGTCCACCAGAAACAGTAACACCACGTTCGCCAAGCATTGTTTTAAATCCTTCACTAAAATCCATAATATTATCATAAACATCTGATAATTTTGCTGCTTTTTCAACTTGATCTATATAAATTTCGTCTTGTGAAAATCCAATATTTTCAGCAATCGTTGTTGAAAATAAAAAATTGTCTTGAGGTACATAACCAATTGTATTTCTAATTTGTTTTAATGGTAATTTCATAATGTCATGTCCACCAATAAATAATTGGTCTTTTTCAACATTATATATTCTTAAAAATAAATCAACTAATGAAGATTTTCCACTACCAGTTCTACCTAATATACCTACCATTTCACCTGCATTAATTTTAAATGAAATATGATTTAATACATTCTCTGTACCATCAGGATATTTAAATGATAAATCTTTTAATTCAACACTCGAATCTACAAAATTCACATGATCAAGCTCACCAGAATCTTTAATGTCAATTGGTGAATCTAAAAATTTTGCTATTCTTTCTGCACTTGCAGTAGCTTGTCCTTGAATTGCAACAAATTGTGATAATGCCATTACTGGCCAAATAAGTGCCATAAAATAAGCAATATATTCAGATAAATCACCAGCAGTAAAACCTATATTGTTTGCATCAATAACTAAATAACTACCAAAAACAATAATAAATAGAATGACAAAATTTAATGCAACCCCTATAGCAATATTTATAAAAACCATACTTTTTACAAATTTTATTTGTTTATCATAAAAAGTTTGATTTTTCTTTTGAAAAAACATAAATTCTCTAGCTTCTCTAACAAATGCTTTAATCACTCGTATCCCTGAGAAATTTTCTTGCGTAAAGTCACTTAAATCTTCAAAAGCTTCTTGTCTTTCTTTAAACTTTTTGCTTAATATTTTTCGAATAATAATCATAAGAAATGTTAAAATCGCCATTGGGATTGCAGCAATAATCGTAAGTCTTGCATTCAAATTGGCCATACGATATAAAGCAATCGTTCCTAATGTTAAACCATCAACAAGCATTAAAATACCGCGACCATAAGATTGTCTAACCGCTTCTAAGTCATTGATAAAATATGTCATAAGTCCACCAACTTTTTCTTGATTATAAAAAGTTTGTGAAAGTTTAGTTGCATGCTCAAACATAATGTTTCTTAAATCTGATTCAATTCTTCTCGATGCACCAAATACTGTATAACGCCATAAAAAACGACCAACCATAATTATTAATGATAACAAAGCAATCGATTTTATCGCATTTAAAATATAATTAGTATCCGGTATATCAAGATTTAAACTATCAATAATACCACCAATATACTGTGGAATATTTAATTGTAAGTAATCAATTAAAATTAAAACTGAAATACCTATCATAAAAAATATAAAATATTTAAAATAAAACTGCATAAAATGTTTTTTAAATAACATGTTGAAAAACCACCATTCTAAAGACTTACTTTATATTATAATATAAAACATACAAATATATAAATAAAAACGTTTGTATCAAACGTTTTTATAAATTAATCTATTCAACAAAAATTTTAATAATATCCCCATCTGCTGATTCAACATTAACAATTTCACCTTCAACACCGTTTGTTACCATTTCAACAATCGCATCTACATCAATATCTAATCCATCAACTTTAGAATTAAATTTTGATGTTTTTAATAATTTAGCAAATTCAACGGGAATTTGTATTCTTACTTTATCGCCATCTCCTGAATCAACTAATATTTTTAACATTTTAAATGATCCACCCTTATTAGGTTTATCTAAAATAATTTCTTGAGAAAAATTATTTTTTTCTTCTCCTAAAGCGTTTAATAAGCTTTCAGCTTCATCTGCATTTATAGTTCCTTGAGAAAGCATTTCAAGAATATGCATTCTTTCTTCTTTTAATTGATCTTTAGCCATTATATTCACCTCTATTTAAGTTTATTTAATAATGCAATCGCTTCTGATGCACTTATTTCTTTATTTTTTAATTTTCTTACAATTTCAATTTTTGTTTGATTTTTATCATTGACTACTTCACCTTCGTCATATTTTTGATCAAAATCAACATTAACATCATAACCTAACTCACTAATAACTTCATCTAACATCTTTTTTACTGTAGGATAACTTATGCTAAGTTCTTTTTCAATTGCTTTTATATTGCCTCTATTTTTAATAAATATTTCAATAAAGTACAATTTATCAGCATTCATGTAATTAAACTTTGATAATGTAAAATCACCTTC
>JBAYAP010000175.1:0-2771 GCA_041669715.1 Acholeplasmataceae bacterium | reverse complement strand
TTATAAAAATACCATGGTTAGGTAATAGTTTTGTAATAATTTAGTAAAGTTAGATGCTTATATATATTTAGTTCAAATATGTAAATAAAAAAAGTCCAAAATTTGGACTTTTTATTTTATTTAATCAATATATTTATATTAAAGCCATTTTTTCTTTTTAAAAAAGAGAACCATACCAATAGCAATAATAATACACATCACCGAAAAGATTAAAACGCCATATTTTTGATCAAGTGCTGTAAACTCACGAAAATTCATACCAAAGTATCCTGTTAAAAAAGATAACGGAATAAAAATTGCTGAAAACAAAGTCAAAGTAGACATGATTTGATTCATTTTAGTTGATTGATTATTCATATGAAGATCTAATAATTGACGCATCATATCTCTAGCTTGATGAAGCTTTGATTCTAATCGTTGAAGATGGTCTTTTAAATCCTCAAAATATGATTGATGATCTATATTAAAAACACTTAATTTTCTTTGTAACATCTTATCTAATTGTTCATACATTGGTGAAATAATATTTTTAAGTTGTAACATTTGCTTTCTAACTAAATAAAAAGCTTCTTGTTCCATATCTTTAGATTCTAATATTTCTTCTTCAAATAAAGTCATTTGATGATCAAGTGCATCATAAACATCCAAATGCCCATCTGTAATAATATCTAAAATATGATAAAACAATAAATCAGCACTATGAGATTTTAATTCTTGATACTCTTTTAATAACGGAATGAGCGGTTCTAAATAATAAGGTTGTGTTTCATGAAAAGTAATTACTGTTTGACCTAAATATATCATACTCATATAGTCTTTTTGAATTTGATGATTTTGATCGAAATATAAAACATTAAATGACGTAAAAACATATTCATCTTTATATTCAAATTTATTACGTTGCCCAACATTTAAAATATCTTCCATAATAAATGGTTCAATATTAAACATTTCTTGTATTTTGTTTAATTTAGCGGCATCATTTAATCCAACAACTTGTATATAATTCTTATAGTTTGAATTTTCAACAAGTTCTTCATTTTCAATATATGCCTTATCCGAATACTGATAGTGATGAACAATCGTTGATACATCTTGATATGCTCCTGTATAAACAAACGTTTTAGGTTTATAATACTTTTCTAATTTCATTCATATACCCCTTTATCGATTTATTTTTTTAGTCATATTTTTTAGTGCCAAAAATAACATTAATATAGAAAATAATATAATTAAAACAAATATCCATGGTAATGAAATATCAATATTTAAAATGCCAATTTGATTAAGTCCATAATCAGCTCTAATTTCAGCCATAATCGTATCATTATTGACATAACCACTTAAAATTGCCATAGGTTGTTCTAATAAAATACTTTTTAATAAAATAGTCATATGTGTAAACGGTACAAGCGATGCAAATTTTGTCATTGCAGAACCTAAAATACTTAAAGGCATATATATTCCACTTACAAAACCAACAAATGTTCCTAAAACACCAGAAAGTGTACCAAACGCATTTACTGATTTAAGTAACGTTGTAATATAAATCATAATAGATGTTGATATAAATGAATAAAATACCAGTAATCCTGTTGTTTTTAAGAATACATCTAAAGTATACCAGTAATTTAGAGCAAGTCCAGCATATAAAAAAGTAAATAGCCACATAGCAAAAGATAATATAATAGTTACAATATTTGCAGCAATATAATAACTAATGATAATTCGATTTCTTTTAATCGGTGTAACTAAAAAAGCATCTAATGAATGATTATCTAAATCTTCAATAATATTTCCCATCATACCTAATGATAATGACATAGAATTAATAACTAATACGCCACCCATCATCATCGAAACAACTAAAAAACTTTTAAGTGATTCATCATGAATTGCTGACATAGCATCATAACTTGTATATGAACGTCCAATAAATAAGAAATATAATGCAAGTAAAATGATGACACTTAAAAATGAAAAGAATACTGCTGTTTTATCTCTTAAAAAACGTAGCATATGTCTTTTAACAAGTGATATGGTTTCAAACATTTTTTTCATCTCCAATCACATTTAAAAAGACATCATCCATTGAGCCTTTTATAACTTCAAAACTATGTGTGAAAGGTCTAAACTGATTTAATAAATCAAACGTTTCTTCTGTTTCGTTTACTCTAATCATAAATTGATTAGCTATTTTTTGATAATCTATTTTTTCTGATTCAAGAAACTTTCTAAAAATATTTTTGTCTTTAGCAACAATCTTAATACGATCATAACTATATTGATTTTTAAGTTCTGCCGGACTACCTTCAACAACAATCTTACCACGATTAATGATCACAACGTGATCAGCATTTGCTGCTTCTTCCATATAATGTGTTGTTAAAAAAATTGTTAATCCTTGTTCTTCTCGTAACTTATCAATAACTTTCCATACAGACTGTCTTGTTTCAGGATCAAGTCCTGTCGTTGGTTCATCTAATAATAATAATTTAGGGTTAGAAAATAACGCGCGTGCAATTTCTATACGTCTTTTTTGTCCGCCAGATAAAGTTTTAAATTTTTGATTTTCAAAACTTGAAAAATCCAAATATGATTTTAGTTCTTCATATCTATTTAAAACTTCTTCTTTTGAATCTAAATATAAACTTCCTCTAAGTACTAAATTTTCTTTTACTGTTAATAGGTTATCTAAAACATTATTTTGAAATACAACCCCAATTTTAGTTCTAAAATAATGTTGATCCGTTTGATCATCTAAATACATT
>JBAYAP010000174.1:0-2800 GCA_041669715.1 Acholeplasmataceae bacterium | reverse complement strand
CCTATTTCACAGCTCGAATTCGAAGAAGCAAACGCTGTAATGCTTAGTTATATCAAAGATCCATTTACTAAACAATATATTTTTAATATGGCAGAAAATAACGAGCTTGATAAAGCAAATGATGCTGTGAACAAAATTGATGCTAATGAAATTGAGAAAATATCAGATTTTCCACCGGAAATTAATTTTGCAGAAATGTATCAAGGTATGATATATCAAGCAATTCATGTTGTATATTTGGCAATTCGTGATTTTACAGATGATTTTAAAGAAACCGACTTATTTAAAGTTGATGGTATACGAGATTTTGCAGATGAAATTATGAGAATTTCTGGTAATAACAAAGAAACTCAAGAAGACATAGCTTCATTTCGCAAATAGTCAACTAGGTTGGCAATTATTTTTCCTGATTACAAATGATATTACTGGTTATAAACTAACAACTAATTTATGCGATTTAACTGCAGCTCAAATAGAGTTTTATCGTATTTGTGCTGAAAAAGTGCATGAAGAGATTGAAAAAGCAAAAAACAGTGCAAATAATATGAATAATAGCTCTTCTGATTCTTCGTTTAAAATCGACACTACAAAAGATAGTCCAGAAGAAATTAGAAATAAACTAGATATGATGAAGGCTGGTATGAGGTAATAAAATGTCAATAAGTCGTAGTTTAAATCTGGCACTTTCATTAACAGGTAGTGGTGCATTTAAAAGAACGATTCAGCAATTAAAAAGTGATGCAGTTCAATTAAGAGAGACATTAAATAATATTCCAATTACTATTAATGCTGGTACTGAAAATATTATAAATACTTCTAAATTTAATTCGGTTGATAAAAGTCTCGGTGCTCAGTTTCTTACACCACTGAATTCTACCATAAATGAAATTAGATCAAAAAAATCTCAATTACAATCAGAAATTCAAAACTTATCCAATCAAAAATTGTCAACTAACAACGCATTTGATAAAAGCCTGAGCACACAATTTATTTCACCACTGAACACTACTATAAATGGGGTTAAGTTAAAACAATCACAACTACAATCAGAAATTCAGAATTTATCAAATACAAAAATACCAACCACAGTACCCTCTTTAAATATACAAAACGCGTCTTCTGGGTTATTATCTCTATCAAATATAAATAAACAAATAAATGCATTAATTAGTCGCGGAATTGCTTTAAAAATTTCACTTACTGGTGATAAAGAAGTAAGGTCACAATTATCTAATATTGAACTTGAAATTGATAAACTAAGTAATAAATTAAAAAATATTACTATTGGTAAAATTAAAGATGGTAATATTAATACTAGTTTAAATCAACAAGTTATTCAACCATTAAATAATGCAGTTAATCAGGTAAAAATTAAAAGTAATCAAATAAAACAAGAAATTCAAAACGCAGCATCTATACAAAATAATTTACGTGTAGAACGTGCATATAGTTACGGTCAAAGTAATCAGCCAGTATCATTTTTTACTCAAGATTTGAGTAATTATGCTAAAAATATTAATTCAGTTAGAAATTTAACCGCTTTTTCAAATATTACACCGGATATAAATAATATAAATTCTTTACAATCATCTTTAGAAAATACATTACGTGTAACTAGAGCACTTAAATATGGGCAAAATAATCAAGTTGTTTCTTCATTTACACAAGATTTGAGTAATTATGCTAAAAATATTAATTCAGTTAAAAGTTTAAAACAACTTCCAAATATAGTTCCACAGAATTATAATAATAAATATTTTTCAGATATTTCAAACTATGTTCAAAATATTAATAATTTAAAAAATATTAAACAACTTCCTAATGTAACACCTACATTTGATACATTTAATTCGCAAATATCAGCAACTAAAGAAAACATTTCATCTCTTATTCAAACTGGATTTGGACTTCATATAGTTCAAATTTATCTTGCTCCTATTTTATATGGACTTGAACAAATATCTGCTAAAATTATTAGTACATATTCTGAATTTGATAAATTATTTGTAAATTATAAAGTTAAATCTGAAGAATTTGGAGAATGGTTATCAAAAAGTGATTTCTATTCATCTTCAATTGGACAAACGTTTGGTATTAGTAATGCTGCTAAAACGGCTGAAAGATTTGCTGCCAGTGGCATTGATGTTGCGCAAAGTCAACAAGCATTAACGTCTGTAATGCAGGTTGCAACCGCAGCAGATATGGATTATACTGAAGCTGCAAATGGTGTTATACAAACACTTGCCGCTATGCATATGCAGGTAGGACAAACTACAGAAGTTACAGATGCCCTTATTAATTCTGCAAACGCTTCTACTGCAGAATTAAGTGATTTGGTTTCATGGTTCCAATACTCAGCATCTTCAGCATATCAAATGGGAGTTAATGTACAGGATTTGTCTGCATATTTAGGTGTGTTAGCAAATACTGGTACTCCACAAACTGGAGCTGCTATGAGACAGTTGTTTTTACAATTGTCAAAAGAAGATATCCAAAAACAATTTCAAAGTAAATTTAGTTGGATAACTGAAAAAGATCTTACAGATTTCAATACATTGATTTCTGATATGAGAACCTATGTAAGATCACAAGATGACCAGAAAGCAGCTACACTTGAAATAACAAGATTATTGGGCGGTAAAGCCAATGCACAACAAGCATTGCAAAATTTGTTAATGGCTGAGCCTGAAATGTGGAATAATATTACAAATGCTGTAAAAACTAGTGGAAGTACTCAAGATTTATATAATAAAATTACAGATAATGCTGCAGATTCTATTAAAAAAATACAAGTTAATCT
>JBAYAP010000173.1:0-2816 GCA_041669715.1 Acholeplasmataceae bacterium | reverse complement strand
TTTCCCAAATTATCTTTTGCTTTAATCTTCTTATTCTTTTTACAGTAATCAACGTATCTATCAATATTTTTATTCATTATATCTTCATCGATTTTTACAAAGAATTTTGCAACTGCATTAATTAAGAAATCTTGTTTATTATCAAAAGTAATTAGATTAATCATTGATCTGATTCCGTTAAAACCGGTGTTGGATTTTGTCCAGTTTGAATATGCTAATGAAGGACTGTTTTCTCTTGAAAGTTTAAATTGATTAACAATTAATTGAGTGAATACAACGTCAAACAATTCAAAAGCCATATCTCTGAACTCTTTATAAGAATATTCTCTATCAATAAAACCATGCATAAACGCTAGCTCTGGGGAATAAAGATTGTATTTAACTTCCTGGTTGCGGTATTGGTACATATTATTTTTATATTCTTTATTATAATAAAGCTTCAAAATATAACCGATTGTAGCCAAGCAATACCATAAGCCATTTTTAACAAGGCCTTTCTTTGTGGAGCCATCACCAAAATCATCTTTATCTTTATTAACTTTCTTTTGATATTCTTTATAAGCTTTTTCTAAGAAAAGAACATCTCTTAAGAAGTCAAATGAGTACTCATGCTCTCTGAAAATAACATTGTACTTTTCATCATTAGATAACATTGATGAAACACTATTACGTGCTGGACCAGGCTCCATAAAAACAAATGAATATAAATCTTGAGCAAGTTCATTATTCTTAGTTCTTTGCCAAGCCTCTGTATAAACTTCATGGTTACATTTTTCACCACGCTTAATTTCAATGAAAACACCATTTTCTTGCATTAAAGACTTTAAGTTTCTTTGTTCTATTCTATTAGCAATAATGTCTTTAGCTTTAATTGGCTTTTGTGTATTTGAAGCTTCAGCAACTTTGGAAATAAACATATTCTTTTCTTTTGATGTTTCAAACACGTTTTTAATGATTTTGCAGCTAATAAAGAAATCATCAGTAAAAGGGATGGTTCCTATCATTCTTGAGGTCTGCCCACCATTAACGATAGAGAATTGCTTACACCACACTTCGCCATCAACAACCTTATAATCATTACAGACAATAATAATTCCGTTATTTAGATACCAGAAATCTTTACCGTCAAACAAAATAGATTCTTCAATCTTGTTATCAATATTTGTGGATTTGATATAGTAACGAAGGTTCATGGCCAACAAGCCTCTATCTCCTTCATCTTCCCATAATTTCTTCAATGATTTAGCAGAAATATTACAAACAATACTATGGTCTTTAAAACGAAGGAAATTATTAGGCTCATCTAGAACAACTTTTCCTTCTTCAACCCAGTCGAAAGGAGCTCTGTTGCTCTCAATAACAGCTTTAACATCATCACCAAAAGCAATAACAGCTGAAACTTCCAAGTTCTTGACTGTAACACTAAAAGATTCAATTTTCTTATTAAGATTATATTTTTCTGTTTGGTCGCATGAATAATCAGTAATGATTCTAATAATTACTTTCTTGTTCTCACATTCATCAAGATATTCTCTTAGCAAATCATCAGCTTCTTTGTTATTAACAAATCTGCCTTTTCTAACATCATCTAATTCAGCAGAAATTTTGCTCAAAATGTTGAAGATATCATTCAAAACAAAAACACCATTGCCAACATAATAAGAATGCAAACATTCGATTGTGTTTTCTTCTAAAGTTTCGTTAATAAAAACACCATCAATCCCTGCGTGAGAATCTCTTCTGTAAGTGCATCCATTATTTACGCTATCGGTATACAAAGGATCTGCGTTGAAATAAGCATTAAATGCATACACTTTTAAGAGTTGTAATTCATTTTCTCTACCTAAAAGATTTAAATCAGATGGTGCTGATAGAAAGTAATTTTGTAAATCCATAACATTAGACCTCTTAAATATTAGATCACATGAAGATCTGCTGATCAAATGTTATTTGCACGTGATTAAGTGCACGTGCATGATGAAAATCACTTAAAATTAATAAATTTTCTTTACTTTTCCGGTCTTAATTAGTTCACTAAATAAGTTGTGCAATTTTTTAGCATAATCATTAGATTCAACATAACAACCGAGTTCTATGTTTTTTTCTAGTCCATGGAATGATAAGTTTGCTGAAGTTATTAATGATTTTGAATCGTCTATAGAAATTGTTTTTGCGTGAAGTGCAGCCATTTCATCTTTTTGTTCCTGGTATTTATAAATTTCCAAGAATCTTCCTCTATAAGCATCCAGCTTCTTGATTGTTGAATCTGTTGTATCAAATTTATTCACAAATATTTTTACCATTATACCATTACGGCTCTTATCAATAATCTTCATAAACAAATCTTCTGCATAATCAGAGATGGAATACCCCGTAAGCATAATAATGGTTTTTGCTGAATCCACCATTTCTGAGATGACGGAAATTGTTGGTAAAGCCTGAGCTTTGTAATGTGAAGGAAGGGTTGCAACCAGTTCAGCTTTCTCAGAATGTTTCAAATTGTATATGTGGAGAATTAAATCCAATAATTCCTCAAGCTCTTTCTCAGATAAATTTGGGAAATTTTCTTCTAATACTTCTAAGGAATGCTGAAAAGCGCCATCATCCTGATTGACAATTAGTTTTTCAATATCATTGATTATTAAATTTGCTGTAATTTGAGCCTTTAAATCTCTATTCCACATAATTTAATTAACTCCCTAAAGAATGCTAAGTCTTCTTTTTGTGGTAAAGGAACAACAAAACTTTTATCTAATAGTCTGTTGCCATTTTCACAAGCTGTTTCAGAAATCATTGTACAAGCATGACATGATGTT
>JBAYAP010000172.1:0-2855 GCA_041669715.1 Acholeplasmataceae bacterium | reverse complement strand
CATCTACAAATGTATTTAAATAATTTCTTAATATAAATTGTAAACTTCTAAGTGTTCTCCCTTCATGTCCAATTAATAATGCATTTTCATCGCTTTCTACTAAATAATGAATTTCATTACCATTATCTAATGTTCTGGCTTCCATACGACAATCAATTTGTAATGTTTGAAGAATCGCTTCAAGATATGCCTTACCTTCTGTAACCAAAGTAACATTTGGCGTTGCAGCATAAGTTATTGACGCACCAATACCAAGCAAACCTCTTTTTTCTTTAATAATATCTAATTTAATTTTTTCTGCTTGTATTTTTAACAATTCTGTTGCAGTTTTTAATGCTTCAACATCATTTTTAGCTTCAAATTCTACTCTTTTTAACATATGATCACCCCAATAATTCTTTTTGTTTCAATTCTGCATGCCTTTTTTCGTTAATTTTTCTATTAACGACTGTTTGACCGATTGAATAAATATTACCAACAACCCAATAAAGTGCTAACGCGTTATTACTATAAGCAAATGTTGCCATCATAATTACCATGAAATAACTAACCATCTTCATTGTTTTTTCGGTTTGTTGTGCTTGAGAGGATTTATTTTGCATACCTGTGTTTTTAGCATAACTTGGTTTTTTCTGTGCTATTTTTTGTAAAACATACATCGTAGCACCAACAATAACTGCTAATATACCACTCGCAGATAATAAACCTTGACTACCTGCTGATAAATTAATACCTAGGAAAGTTGTTTTTGCAACTTTATCTGTATACATACCACCTTCAAGGGTAATTCTTAATACAACACGATACATGGCAATAAATATTGGCATTTGCAAGAACGGCATTAAACATCCTGTTGCTCCAATTTTATTTTTTTTATAAACTTGCATTGTTTCCATTTGCATCATTTGTTGCGATTGTGGATCTTTTTTAGTCGCATATTTTTGTTGAATGCGTTGAATATCTGGTTGCGCTAATGACATACGCATCGTCATATCATTACTCTTCGCATAAATTGGCCATGCAAGTGTTCTTACAATAATTGTTGTAAAAATAATCCCTGCAGCAAATGAATTTCCAAAAATACCAGCAAATAGTTGCATAACAAATGCAATTGGAATAACTAATATATAATCAAACCAATTTGCGGTTTCAACTGTAATTGGTTTTTCGCCACCTGCAACATATGCATTAAATGATGTATCATATCCATCATAACTAAAATTAACTAGAAACGTTTGGTTATCGACAAATTCACCATCAACAAGTGGTTCATATGTTGTTGAAAATAAATCTTGAAATACCGCTGCACTTAATATATCGTGTAGTGCAATAACATCCCCATCTTTTTCAACTGCATAAGCTTCTATGCCTTCTGGTTTAAATGTTTCACCAATGTTGTAAACAACATTTTCTGAATCATTAAATCTAAATGCTACAAATATAATTTCATCACTATCAACTACTGTTTCAGGCAAAACATAAACTTGAAATTGTGGTGAAAAAACATCGTCTGTAGAATTAGAACCATATGTATAAGTTCTAATCACACCACCGTCAGCAACAGCTTCTGCGGTATATGAATCATATAATGTTGTATCATCAGATGATGTTGTATATAATTCCGTTTCTCCTGATTTAAAAACTCTCCAATATGAGAATCCTGACTCACCTCTAACGTTGACAGCTTCATCATAATCAAACACAAGTTGATCATAAGAAGAATCCCCAACAGGGTTATTTGTAATAATTGACACTACAGGATCTTCACCAGAACATCCTGATAATAGAACAAGTGAAAATAATACAACAACCGCAAAAAATAATTTTTTAATGTTCTGCATTTTCGTTCTCCAATAGATTAGATTTTTTTAATAACTCAATGATTGTTTTTCTCATTTCTTGAAATGACAATGACTTTGATGCTGGTTTAATAACAACAACAAACTCTATGTTGTTTTTAATAATCGGGCTTAATTCTAAAATGATCATTCTTAATCGTCTTTTAGATAAATTTCTTTCTACGGCATTTCCATATTTTTTCCCAATAGATAAAGAAAATCTAAAATGATTTGATTTTTCACTCTTTTTTTGATGTATACCATACCATTGATTATTTTTAGATTTTTTATGTTTAAAAATCGCATCGATTTCGCTACTTTTTTTTACGCGATATTCTTTTTTCATAAGTAATTGTAAAAAAAAGGACACCCAAAAATTAACTTTTGATAAGTTATTTTAATCGAGTAGTCCTGGTTTTTTAAAATAATCAATTTTTTATACAGTTAGTTGCGCGCGGCCTTTTGCTCTGCGACGAGATAATACGTTACGTCCACCTGGAGTAGACATTCTAGCTCTAAAACCATGTGTTTTTTGGCGTTTAAGCTTACTTGGTTGATAAGTTCTTTTCACAATAAAACCACCTTTCCTTGCGAAACCATGCTTTATTATTATATATAAATATATATCGATTGTCAATAAGAAACAATTGCTTTTTTATTTAAATAATTTTTTATAAAATTTAAAAAGTTAACGGTATGTTTTTTGCACCTTCAAATGTGGAAAACTTAACCACAAATTGTGAATACTTGTGGGTAATTGGATAAAGCATGTAAATATTTTAATAAGGCTGTTAAATTATTATATTTTTCCACATTATATCCACAAAATTTCAATATCAATAAAAAGTTATCCACAAAAACTGTGGCTAACTATCTTCTCTATTTTCACTGCAACATGATATCATTATTATACATATTGACAAAAGGGGTTTTTTATGAATATTTATGATGATTTATGGCAAAAAATTAAAAACGATCTGGAGCATATTTTCTCCGAAGAAACATATACTGATGTAT
>JBAYAP010000171.1:0-2861 GCA_041669715.1 Acholeplasmataceae bacterium | reverse complement strand
TATTTTAATATTAATGAAACCAATTTATTATTTTTATTTTCTAATTTTTCAATTTTTGAAGCATTACGTTTTAGAAATCTATCAACTCTTATTTGAAGTTTCTTGCCTTTGGCATTCATCTTCTCTAATTGTTTTTCTTTACGTTGATTTAATTTATCAATTTCATCTTGTGTTTTTTGTATTGTGTTTTGTGATAAATCAGTATGAGGATATTTTTGATTAATTTCTTGTGCATATATTTCTCTTTTTTGAGAAACAGTTTGATCCCAATCTTTAAGTAAAGATTCAACTTTTTCTGCATCATTTTTTCTTAATTGTGATGTTTTAAATTTTCTTCTTAGCCAATAATGTTTTTTATCAAATTTTTTCATTAAAGCTTCACGTTTATCATCATGATGAGAAATTAAATTTAATTTATGTTCTAAAGGTTGTAAATCTTCTTGATAATAACCTTCAACTAATTTTGTTTCTTTTTGAATATATAAATCAAATTTCTTTTCGTATTCATAAATTAAACCTTTTAGATAGTTAGTTTTTAAAACAATCTTACGATGCTTAGAAACGTTATGATCATTTAGTATTTTTGTGAAGTTTTGATATAGTCTAGAATCTAATAATTTTTCATTACTAGTTATTGGTTTATTCTTCAGTGCCATATATTCTCTCCTTTATGCGATGATTAAATTTCTTAAAGAATTTTTTAAGGTCACCAAACAATTGGATAAGTCCACCAGGGTAGAACATTACAATAATAATAATTAATATACCATTAATGACAATTGAATAACTACCAAGATTAAGTGGTTGTAATACTGCCAAGTTTAATCCAAAGAGGATAAATGTACCTAATAAGATACCCCAGATTGATTTAGTACCACCGACAATAGCTGCAGCTAATACATTTAATGCAAAAGCTATTCCAATAGATGTAACATCGGCATTTCTAACATACATTAAGCTTAAGATACCAGCAAGTGTACCAAATATTCCTGAAATAATGAATGCAAATAAACGATATTTAATTAAATTAATACCCATAGTTTGAGCTGCTGTTTCACTGTTTTTAATAGATAACAACGCACGTCCTGTTGGAGAATTAATTAAATTATATGTAACAACCATTCCTAAAACAACAAAGAAAGCTATAAAGAACAGAGTCGAATCAGCAGGGAACTCAATACCTAAAAAAGATAATGGGGTTCTTAAACCACCTGATAGGAAACCGCCTGTTGTTCCTGATGCATATTCAGGAATATTTTTAATAATTTCAATAATAATTTGTGAAAGTCCCATTGTAATAATAGCTAAGTACATACCAGCAATTCTTAATGAAACAATACCAAATATCATAGACACTGCAATTGAAATAATAATTGCACCAACAATTGAAACTGATAATGGGAGTGACATATATCTAAACATAAAGTGAAGTCCAAAAGCACCTATACCAACAAAAGCGCCGGTACCTAATGATGCAAGGCCACCATATCCTAATAATAATGCAAATCCTAAACCAGCTAAATAATAATAAGATGTTGTTACGATTGCTCCAAATAAATCTGGAGGAATGACACCTGATAAAAATCTTAATATAACTAGTGCAATACCAACAAGTAGAAAATAGAATTTTGGATTTTTAACAAAAGGAATTAATTTTTCTCGATAGAATCTTCTCATAGCATCACACCTTCTTTACTACTTTCTTACCAAATAATCCTACTGGCTTAATAAGCACAACAATCATAATTGATAAATATAAAATCGTATTACTCCATTCAGCAAGATTCCAATGAACTAATATTGTTGGGAATAATGCTTGTCCTGTAGTAAGGATGAATGCACCTGCTAATGGACCATAAAATGTTGAAAATCCACCTAATATTGATGCATAGAATGAATTAATTTGAATTTCAACCATTGATGATGAAGCTAATGTTCCAATGGCTGCTGTATAAGTGATTGCTGATAATGCACCAAGTGCACCAGCAATACCCCAGCTTAACGCATTAATGACATCAGTATTAATGCCCATAAGTCCTGCAACACGTTCATTAGAAGCAACTGATCTAACACCTAATCCCCATTTTGTATATTTAAGTAGGATGAAAATAGTAACAATAATTACTGTAGCCAATCCCAATGTAATTAAATTATGAATAGGAACTAAAATATTAAAAATTGAAACTGTTTCTTTTGAAAATGCAAAACTAATACGTGTAATTGAGGATCCAAACATAAGTGGGATAAGACCCGTAATTACAATAACTAGACCCATGGTAATAATTTGTTTTGTTGCAGCATTGGTATATCTAGCATTTTTAAATATCACTGTCTGTATAAATAAACCTGCAAGAAATGTTATAAACATACCAATAAGCATAGGTATAATTAATTGGGCAATTGAAGTTATAACAACATTTGAGGTACCTAATAAATCATTTACCCCTTGTTGGTCAATAATATAACTTGTTACAAAGGCACCAAAGACGCCTAATGAGCCTTGAGCAAAGTTTGCTGTCGTACTTGTTTTAAAGATTAAGATAAGTCCAAATGTTGCAAGTGACAAGAAACTAAAAGAAATTAAGGAACTCATAATTACGTTTAATAAATCTGAAAATGACATAATTTACCTCTCATTCATAAATAAAATTTTTAAATTAATGGTTAACCCCATTTAATAATATTTGCAGCCCATACGTAGCCAATACCTGCAGCTAACATACAAACAACTGTACCATCTTTAACTTGTCCTGATTGTAGGGCTAAATGGAGTGATAATATTTGATCAATTTGACCAATATGACCATAATTTTCCAAATAGATTGATTGATTTTCTTTTAATCCTAATTCTTGTAACATTG
>JBAYAP010000170.1:0-2893 GCA_041669715.1 Acholeplasmataceae bacterium | reverse complement strand
TAATCATATTGACTATAATCAATTGAACTATCTAAACCATTAATTGCTTCAACCATTGCATATTGATCGCCTTCAGTATCAGCAAAACTTTCATAATACGATGCAGAATAATCTGTTATATATTTTGTGTGAATATCAAAAGAAAGATTAAGTTTACCAAAACTACTTGTTTCATAAAAACTAGAAACAGATTGCCAACCTGTAGTTTCAGGCGTACCGTTAAATGCAATTTCAAGATTTAATAAATAATTGGATGGAAAAGGATTTCCTTTAATCTCAACTGGAATTACTAAAACATCATATGTACCTTCGCTAGGTAAACCCGATTTATTAAATTTAGTTTCTTCATAAACTGTAATTGATTTTTGATTCACAAATGTATCTAACTCGTCTGCACTAGTGGATTGATCAAAAGTCCAAAGATTAAAATATACTTGATCATCTGAATAATTTAAATATATTGCAATGCTATTACTTTCGCTTAGTTGATAAACATATACATTTTCATTAGTTGTGTCAGATAACACTTGATTAAAATACCAACCTTGATTTAACAGATTTGCTTCATATGTATCAATTGCACTTTGCGTATTATATGTATCTGAAAAAGCTGAAACATGCGCACCTGATAAATTTTCTAACAGACCAATATGTGTTAAGCTTTGCATGGTTGGTAATAAAGTTATGAAATCATCTATATCAAAAACATTATTTAATGCCTGCATAAGTTCTATCCATGTAGACACATCTTCTTCTTTACTTCCGGATAATGTAATTTGAATTTCATTTTCTATATCATTTTTTGATAAATAAATCTTAAAGTTACCGTTCATCCAATAAAATAAATCTTCATCAAAATAAAATAATTGATTTAATTCATTTTCATATTCAACATAATCTGTATCGACCCAATCAAAAATATGAATAGAAACTAAATAATCGGTTTCGTCACTTTCATCAATCACTTCATAATCTTGCGTATTCAAACTTGGAATATACGTTGAAAAATCAAAATTGAATATATCATCTATTTCATTTGTATCAAATAGCGTGACATCATAAGTAGCAGTATATGTTGCAGTATATGTCATATCTTCATAAACTTCAGTTATTACAGGACTCCAAGTTGAAAACTCATATGTATATGAACCATCATAGGCTTTGGTTGGAATTTGTCCATCATAAACTGGCATTTCACCTTCAATAACCTCTGTAGTTGAAAGTATATTATCATTTTCATTTATCCAAGTAATCGTAAATATTTCTAACCATTTTGCATAAAGTATAACCGGTGAATTTATATCATCACCTAATGTATGTTCAAATGTTTGATCAATATACCATCCATCAAAAACAAATCCTTCTTTTGTTGTTATATAATAATCTAAGTCATCTTCAGTAAATGAATCATTTACATAAATATGATTGATTGTTTGTCCACCATTCGCATTAAATGTGATTTCATAAATTTTATTTTGATTAAATATATCAATATTACAAGAAGTCAAAAGGACCAAGAGCAATAAAGATGTTAATACAAGTATCGTTTTTTTCATGATAAACCTCAATATTCATAGTTATTTTATTTCGTATCACTATTATATAATTAAACTGGCGAGTTTAAAAGAAAAAAGGAACAATTGTTCCTTTTTTATACTATTTTATAAAATCAAATCTTATGGAAGTAAACCTAATATATCATCTATAGAAAATCCAGATGTTTCTAAATCTTCAGCTAAATCAGCAAATAAAGCTTCTTGATCCGCGTCATCTAATTCAGAAATAGCATCGATTAATGCTTGAGCGGCATCCTCAGAATCACTGTTTGGATCTGTTAAACTATCAAGAAGTGTATCAATTTCATCACTAATATCAGGATAGTCTGTTGAAATATCACCATCTAATGCAGTTTCAATGGAATCACCTAAATTACTTAAATCAGTTGTTGCTGATAATTCCACATAAAGTCTTAAATTAGAACCATTAACTTCTACATTATTAATTGACATACCAACTTGTTGCATTTGTTCATCAAAGTTTTCAATCACAATATTACCATCTTGAATATAATCGTTATCACCTAAAAGTGCTAACACAGCATCCATTCGATCGCCATCTAATGTCACTTCACCTGCTGATAAACTATTAAGTTCAATCACAAAATCAGATTCATTTTGGATAGAAGGTGTTGCATCAATTTTAATAATAGTTGTAAACTTTTTATTTGCATCTGTTTGATCAACAATTTCTAATGGAATATTAACAACAAAGTCATCATCCATTTCAATATATAGCATACCTACAGTTAATGTGTATTGATCCATAAAAGTTGTAGAAAATAAAACACCAGGTGTGCTTGTACTTTCTCTCATCATATAATCCATCATTCGATTAAGTGTAAATTCATCTAAATCAATAAAAGGATCTGTTGTTGTCGTTAAGACACTAACCAAAATTGAAGTTGCTTTAGCTTCTAATATTGTTTGTAATTCTGTTTCATCTATAATTTGATCATTAACATCTAATGCAAATGGTGTTGTTTCGTCAATTAATTTACCTAAACCAAATGATGCATCAAAACTACCATCATTAAAACCAATATCAAGTAGTTCGTTTTCACCTAAGAATGCAAGTAATGAATTGATCATTGCTGCACTATCAGGATCATCTGCACCAATTTGTTGATCAATAAGATCTTGAACTTCAAATTTGATTTCTCTTGTTGCAGGATCAAATGTTGCTAAACCATTTAATTGGTTATTAATCATATCTTCAATGCCTGAGCCAGTAGCTAATTCAACTCCCCAGTCAGCCACACCAAAAATCCAAGCAAATGGCATATGTCCAATATTTATTTTATCTAACGTTAAAGTTACTTCTTCAGTATCTATTT
>JBAYAP010000169.1:0-2903 GCA_041669715.1 Acholeplasmataceae bacterium | reverse complement strand
TAAAATGAGCTTGAAAATAAGCGATAATTGATGCTTCTGATAAATTTATCCCCTCAATTAATAATTGAGTATCATATCTATATTTTATATCCAATGTTGTTCTCCTATTTCTTTATATATTTGGTTATAGTATATCATGTATTATTAAGTTTTGCGTATTGTTCATATCGTTTTTATATACTTACAGAAAATTTTAAGTATATGAATCTTATAAGAAAATTAAAGTTGAAGTTTCATTTTTAATAAAAATTAAAAAAAAGAACTCGTAAATCTAGAGAATATTATATATTTATTTAACACATTTATAGAAAATAGTTGTATAAATAAATAATTATTAATGATATACTTTTTATTAATTGATAGGCGTTATTTTTGACGTATGTCATAAATATATTTATAATGTTAACGTCTAAAAAGGTCAAAAAATGGGGCGAGCGACTAAGCAAAGAACTGTTTGTGAAGATAAAGAGCGTTGTTTTATATCAAAAGGTATTAAAACAAAAGAATTCATACATTTGAGTATTGAAGCATATGAAACCATAAGACTTATTGATCACGAATATCTATCACAATATGAATGCGCACAAATGATGCATGTTGCACGTACAACTGTATAAGATTTATTCAAGTCTTATTTTGTGATTATATAGATATTAATAGAGAAAACAATCGTTATTGAAGATTTTTTGCTTTATTTGCATTTTTCATTATGTTCTGTTGATGTTAAATATTTATGTGAAGGATAAGAATGTAGTGAGTTAAAAAAACAATGTATAGGATAATAGTTTTTTCTAATTTTTCAAAACTGTTATAAAGGGGATTATAAATCTTTTTTTTCTTTAAACTTGTAATAAAATATTTAAATTGTTTTTAAAAAATGCATTAAATAATCATACGGATATACTATAAATATAAAAGAAATATGTTACTAGAATAAGATATATTTATCTTGTTTTTTTTATATTTCAAAACACCTAATATTTATGGATAAATATAAATCGACACTGCATTACCTAAGAGCGATTGAGAAGAAGTAAAATATAAAATAAGCTGTATCTTTAGTTGTTATATTAAACATTGGGAATTTGATTTAAAAATCCGATATGTTGAAAAGTCATAAAACAGAGGTGTTATAATAATTATTAGATGACTAATTATTAAAAAAATTATGAAATATGCCAATTTTTTTGATTGATAGTCCTGTTTTTAAATGCTATAATGATATGGTTGAATAGAGGAATATCATGATGAATGAAACAACTAATAAAAATTTTTATCAAACATTAATAAAGATTGCAATTCCAATCTTTTTTTCACAATTGATGGGATCTCTTTTGGGTATTATTGATACCTTTATGGTGACAGAACTAGGCGATGATGCTTTAAGTGCTGTTGGTATTGGTAGTCAATTTTTATTTTTATCAAATATTTTTCAATTTGGATTATTTTCTGGATTGAGTATTTTTATTGCTCAATTTTATGGATCAAAATCTTATAAGGATATATACCGTGTATTTTGGATCATGATTTTTATTGGATTACTTATTTCATTTATTTTTTTAGGGTTTGTTTTATGGATACCAGAATCTATGATACATTTATTTAATTTAAATGAAGTACCTAATCAAACAGTAATCAATTTAGGTGTTGCCTATTTAAGTGTGATTGGTTATACATTTATCACATCAACTATAGCGTTTGCTATTAATATGCTTGCAAGAAATGTGGGTAAAGTTTTATGGCCATCGATTTTTCAAATCTTTGGTGTTATATTAAATACTTTTTTAAACTATGGATTAATTAATGGTTATATGGGATTTCCACAATTGGGTGTTAAAGGGGCTGCGCTTGCAACATTAATCTCATCTGGTATGGTGGCTATATTATCTATTATATATTTAGTATTAAGCCATGAAAAAGCCCTTAAAGTTAAATTAAGTGCGTTAAAAGGGATGAGCAAAGCATTTGTAAAAAAACTTATAAAGACGGCTTTACCTGTATTATTAAATGAAGGATTTTGGGGGCTAGGCATGACTGCATATTTAGTCGCATATGGATTTATAGGTGATAAAGCAGTAGGTAGTGTTTATTTATCAAATCAGATAAATAATATCTTTTGGGTAGGAACCATTGCGATTGCTAATGCTGCTGCCGTAATGCTAGGCAATAAACTTGGAGAAAATAAATTAGAAATCGCTAGACTTTGGGAAAAGAAGTTTAGAAAATTAGGCTTCATACTAGGTATTGTTTTAGGTATTGTATTATTTGCATTTGCACCTTTGATCGTGCCATTGTTTGGAAATTTGACTGATGAAGTGACATATATGGTTGTGCTTATTTTAAGAGTTTATGCAGTATATGCACCAATTAAATTTTTAAATGCAATTACAATTGTTGGAACACTTAGATCAGGTGGGGATACAAAGTTTGCTCTATTTGCTGAAATACTAGGACTTTGGGGTGTTGGTGTACCATTAGCATTTATTTTATCCTATTTTACAAAACTAGATTTATATGTGATTATCATTTTTGTTAATTTTGAAGAAATTATGAAATTTATTATAACGTATAGAAGAGCAACTTCTGGTAAATGGATCAATAATTTGACGCACGTACATTTATAGCAACATTAATTTTAATATATATTGTATATATGGTGATAACTTAGATATAAGTTGTCATTTTTTTTATGGTGCATAATGACAAGACATCATTTTTAATAATATTTATTGTATTTTATTGCTTTGTTTAGGTAATAAGTATATATTTAAAGCATACAGCCCATGATTTGTTAACAAACAGTGGGGCTGTTTTTGTTTTTTATCGTCAGGTTATAATTTTACAGTTTTTAATGCAATAAACCATAAAATTTACGGAGGCGTGTATGAAGAAAGTAAGTATGT
>JBAYAP010000168.1:0-2904 GCA_041669715.1 Acholeplasmataceae bacterium | reverse complement strand
TTAGTAACACATGATTATTTAACGAAACTTAAAAATAGACAAGAGTTTCTTAAGGATTTGAAGACTTATAATGAAATTGAAGGTATTTCTACAAAACTCATCTTGATGGATATTGATGGATTTTCTGTATTTAATGATGCGTTTGGAAATGATGTGGGTGATTCGATTTTAGTTTTAATGTCTAATAACATTGTCGAATATTTAAAATCAGATTTTAATGTTTATAGAGTGGGTGGAGATTCATTTGCTATTCTATTAAATAATTCACAAAAAAATATTGATGATTTTATAAAAAAATTACAAGCAAAAATTTCAAAAATACATTATAAGGATATTAATGTATCTGTTACGTTTGCTTATGGGGAAAGAAATAATAGAATTCAAAATGTTCAAACTTTTATTTCATCTGTAGAAAAAGTATTGATAAAAAATAAATCTATTAAAGAAAAGAGTCATTACTCTCAAAGAATAGCTTCAATTTTAGAAATATTGACAACAAAGTATGAGGATGAAAAAGAACATTCAAAACAAGTAAGAAATATTTGTGGAAAAATTGGAGAAGTGCTTGGATTATCTGAAAAACAAATCAATGAATTAAAACTATCAGGTCATTTACATGATATTGGAAAGATTGCCATTCCTGAAGAGATTCTTCATAAACCGGCTAAGTTAACTGAAGATGAATATGAAATTGTAAAAACTCATGCTGAAATTGGATATAGAATATTAAACTCTGTTGAAGAATATCAAAATGTTGCGATTGCAACACTACATCATCATGAAAGATATGATGGGTTTGGTTATCCAAAAGGTTTAAAAGGAGAAGATATCCCATTATTTTCACGAATTATTTGTATTGTTGATGCATATGAGGCAATGGTATCTGATCGTGTTTATCGCAAAGCTTTAGGAAAATCCTTTGCAATAGAAGAACTTAAGCGATGCAGTGGTACACAATTTGATCCTTTTATCGTTGATGTATTTATTGAACATATAGAACAATTTTAAAAAAATAAGTGTTAAAAAAAGACGTATTTATATAAAATAAATGCGCTTTTTATTTTTTTATATGTTTAAATGGATATATAATAATGTGTGTATAATGATAATTTAAAATTTATTAAAGATTGGAAGAGATGAAATGAGCATTGAAATTAATAAGAAATATTTGGATTTAATCAATGGGGAAAAACTAGCATATATTGATAAAGGGAATCATGACGAAGTGATTTTATTGATTCATGGAAATCTTGCTTCATCAGCAACAATGATCACTTTAATTGATGGACTAAAAGATCAATATCGAGTGATTGCTCCAGATTTACGTGGATTTGGTGATTCAACTTTTATTAATGATTTTACGGAATTAAAAGAATTGGCATTTGATTTAGTATTATTTTGTGACGCGCTAGGGATTAAATTTGCACATGTGATGGGATGGTCTACCGGTTTTGGTGTTGCTATGGAACTTGCTTTATTAGAGCCTAAACTTGTAAAATCACTTTATAGTATAGAAGGTATGTCTGTTAAAGGTTATTATTCAAAAAGAAAAGATAAAGATGGCCAAATATTAAAGCATACAATATTTGAGTCTTATGATGATATGAAATTAGATAAAAATATGTTATATGTTCCAGAAGCATTAAAAAGAGGCGACAGAGCGTTTGTTAAAAATATTTGGGAAAATTTATTATTAGTTCGTAAACCTTTAGAAGACCAAACATTATTAGATTTATATATAGATGAAACATTAAAACAAAGATGTCAAATGAATATTAATTGGTGCTGGCCTACTTTTAATATATCTAATGAATCAAATTTATATACTAAAGGTAATAGCAGAATGAAAGATTTGAAATGTCCGATTTATTTAACACTTTCAGATCATGATAATGTTGTTATTGATGAAATGGTTTTAGAAAATGTTAGACTGTTAAAAAATTCGAAAGTAATTAAATTTAAAGATGCAGGCCATTGTCTTCATATGGATCAATTGGATTTGTTAATTGCCTCTATTAGAGAAAACTTAAAATAAAAACTTATAAAAAAGATATCATTGATGTTTAATCAACGGTATCTTTTGTTTTTATCTTACTTTTTTCATAAATTCTTCTAATTGTTTTGTCTTGGGATGCGTTAATATATTGGGGTCACCTTGCTCAACAATTTGGCCATCTTCTAAGAAAACGACGTAATCGGCGAAGTCTTTTACAAAACTCATTACATGTGTGACAAATATAAAATCTTTACCTAAAACTTTTAAGTCTTCAATGGCTGATAAAACTTCATCTGTTAAAATAGGATCTAATGATGAAGTCGGTTCATCTAGAAATATGATATCTGGATTCATAGCAAGCGCTCTAGCAATTGATGCTCTTTGCGCTTGACCACCAGAAATATTTTTTGGAAGTTTATAATGCTGATCACTTAAGTGGAGTAAATCTAAATATTTATCTGCGATTCCTGATGCCTCTTCAGGTCTTATACCCCTTGTTTTTTCAAGTATTAATGTAATATTTCTTTTGATTGTTAAATGAGGGAACAAGTTATGGTTTTGAAAAACAAAACCAATTTTCTTTTTATAGGCTTCACTTGATACATCGTAATTATTGATAGAAGCATGACCAGAAGTTGCTTTTTCTAGGCCACTTAGCAATCGAATAAGTGTTGATTTACCTGAGCCTGATACGCCAATAATTGCAACTGAGTGATATCCATCTAGGGCTAATGAAATATCTTTTAAAATATCTTTATCATAAGTATGATTTAAATGTTTAATATCTATGTTCATAGTGCATACTTCCTTTCAACCCATTTAGTAAATAATGATAAAGGAATAGTGATAACCAAATATAATCCCCACATAATGATGTAACCTTCCACAAAGGCAAATGTTTGTGATTG
>JBAYAP010000167.1:0-2942 GCA_041669715.1 Acholeplasmataceae bacterium | reverse complement strand
TGTTTAATCACATGCATGCCACTTTCACCAGCACCACAAACAATAATATGTTTTGTTAATTTTGAAATTTCTTTTTTCATTTTATTTTTCCTCCAAGATTCATGTATTTATAATAAAAAATAAAACCCAAAATATTGGGTTTTTTTATTGATTAAACATAAATATATAACAAACGATTACATATCATTCATTCAATTGTTTATTTTTCTATTTCAATTATTTTTGTGTACAGTTTAAGCGGATAAACACCATCATGACTTTCACCTATCACCATGCGTGACATATCAAGACCTTTAGTAATTCTAGTAATTCCAGATTTAACAAACATATCCACATATTCTTGATATGTTTCTTTTGAAGTCATTAAACCAACAGTTTGCAAATGATTTTTATATGGACGAAGTTCTTTTATAATATGTTGTTTTGGCAACATTTTAATCCAAATACTTCGAAACAACATGGATAATTCAAGTTTGCAGTCATCTGAGGTTATAACACTAATACCATCTTGTTGCCAAATTTTTTTATGCGTTATGTGTTGTTCTAATCGTTGATTATATAATTCTAATGCATTTTTACTTTTCATACCAAATGGAATTGGTTTATGTTCTTTATTAACTTCTATAAATATCTTAAAAAATCTATCAGCAAATTTATCTAGTTCTTCTCTAGATTCAGTATCAACAAAAATACCTTGTGCTGAAGAACATAAAACTTGATTGGTCATAGCCATATGATGCGCAATACCTATTAATTCTTTGTCTGAAACATCAACAGATGCATATCCAAATGATAATTTATGCCCCCACTCAATAATTTTTGTTGTTACAGATGCCATTGATCTTGCTGCTTTAACAGCAACATCCCCACCCCAAACAATAATTGCATCTGCTATTTCAGCAAATACCTTTAATGTATCCAATTCGGTAGATGGCACATCAAATACATAAATATATGATTTAAGTTTTGGTTCAATCTTTATTAATTCAGATAACAATTTAACTGATACTCCTCTGTCTCCAGAGGGCAATTTTAAAATATTAATATTTCCAGATAATAATCCCTCAATAACCGAGTATGCCGGTAATACGTCAACATTACCAGCAGCAATATGAAATAAAATACCTAAAGGATGTAATTCTCTATAGTTGTGATCATTTAACGGTTCTAAATCAAGATAATCTTTGCCAAGTTCTATTTCGACTTTTTTAGTTAAGGAATCTTTTTCAAACATTGGAATATTATTTTTAAAGATTTCATAAGGAATATCAAATTCTTCTAAAAGTGGCATAATTAAATCATCAAAATCACCAAGCTTAACTTTTTGAGCAAGTTTATCACAAGCTAAAATAACTTCCCCAACTTTTAATGACTGTCCCGCTTGGAGTGTTATATAACAATCTTTTGAAAGTGTTTGTAATTTTTCTTTTTGATAATGATTATCTAAAATTTCACCTTGATATAAAATCATATAAACCTCCTACTTACTAAGTAAATCATCTGCACCTTGTGCACAAGTTGTAATATCTTTAATACCAACACGTCCAATAATTTCTAACCATGGAGATTGTTTACCACATTTACATCCTTCATCATGAAGAATGCCTAAATCATCTGTCATAACAGATAATAATGGCGTTCCTTCAATCATAGGTGTTAGTAGATTTATAAGTCCCATCTGACCATTAGGCAGCGGTTTAAAGGTATCTGGGTCTCTTATAATAATTCTCGCATATGCTGGCACATGGAAATGATGATAATCACAATCCACATATAAGATAGGATGCTCAACAGCACCAAAGAATTCTACACAATCTTTTTCTTCTATGCCTAACACATCATAGACAAGTTGATAAAATTCTTTTTTGTCCACTTTTTCAGCATAAAACTGTTTCCACCCACCACCGACTGTAACTTTAGAGCCTTTTGGCATTTGTAATTTAATACCTTCAGCTTTCATTTCTTTTAATAAGAAATATGTATATGCTGGAAATCCGAGCGTTCTTATTGGTGTCTTCTTCTTAGATGCTTTAATAAAAGCTTCTTTCATATAATCTAAATCAACTTGATAACCTTTTTCTTTTGACCATCTAATTGCATATACCCGTTTTTTTGCAGGTGCAACATAAGTAAATGCATAAGCAGTTTTCATAATACCTGCTTCACTATGCTTTGTAGGTTGATAACCAAAAATTAAATATGTCACTGGTCTAATTGACCATAATTTATGATATGAAAAGATTTTTTTAATCATTTTAAATCCACGCCATAAATCTCCAACACTCATCGCAATCTTACTTTTAAATCCACTAGAGGTTCCCGAAGAGGTTGCTTTAATAGGCATTTTCCACAATGGTTTAGAAAATAGCTCATGATGTTTAAAATAAAGCGTCGGTATAAATGGTAAATTTATGACATCATCCATTGTTTTAATCGATTTTGGATCAAAATTTGCTTCATCTAAGATTCTTTTATAATCATCACATTGATGATAATGATACATTGCATTTTCTCTCATCGCATGACAAAAAACATCATTAGATTTTTCTAAATTATATAGTTTTCTTGTATTAAAGAGTTTACGTACATACTTTTTCTTCATAAGTTCTCCAAATTTAACTAGATTTTTTAGTGTTTAATATATTTATATTGTTATTCTGTCATTTATGTAAATTTTATCATGATGTTTTTCGTTTTGCAAACTTCTAAATTTTATTATATTTTTAAAAATAAAAACCCAGTTAAGTTTTAAACTAATCTAGGTTTCAATTAATAATTATGATACTGGTTAAATAATCTGTTTTAATAAGATTATGTACCTGTAATTTTTATATTATTTTAAATCTAGTTTTATCCAATAATTTCTAATAATCGTTGTAAATCATTGGAATCTAGATAAGCTGAATAATAATAATTAAGTCCAAAAATATCAGGATCATTAT
>JBAYAP010000166.1:0-3056 GCA_041669715.1 Acholeplasmataceae bacterium | reverse complement strand
GAATTATAATATGGACTGCAGCCATAGTTATTCCTTTAACACTTATCTTGTTAGCTTATGTAGGTTCATATAATACTTATAAAAAAGTATATTTTGATTCAGAAAGTACTGAATATATTAAAAATTTTGATAAACTAGATGATTTAGAAACAATTGATTTAGACTTTGAGTGGATCACTTTAAGATACCCTGTATTTGATGATGATGATAATATCACAACAAATGGTTATTATCAATTTAAATTTACTTTTAATAATGAATCATCATATAATATAACAAATGTTGTCTTAACACCCGTCTTGCAGACAAATTGGATTGATCAAAATTCAATTGGAACTGCAGTATCATTAATTGAAGACAATACAAGCAATATGTTAATATCTTATAATTTTGAATTACCAGAAAGAACATTGATATTTATTGATGTAACAGATCCTATCTTATACTTAAAAGTAACTATTAATTATGTAACTGGTGATCAAACATTTAACATTATAAAATATGTAAGCATAGATTTAAAAGATTATTATCCAAATACCGTTATCGATTAAAAAGAAGTGCTCAAAATGAGCACTTCTTTTATTTTAGAACATCAGTTAATACTTTACCATCCTTAAGTTCAATAATACGATCAGCTTTGGCTGCGATATTTGCATCATGTGTAATAATAATAAATGTTGTCTTAAATGTTTTATTTATTTTTCTCAGTAAATCATATATTTGATCAGTTGTATCTGAATCTAAGTTTCCCGTTGGTTCATCTGCTAAAATAATTTTAGGTTGATTCATTAAACTTCTAGCAATAGCAACTCTTTGTTGTTGCCCGCCCGATAAATTTGTTGCTAAATTATCTTTATACGCACCAAGTCCAACAAGCGTTAATAATTCATTAGCTCTATTTATAATATCCTTTGTCACTTTTTGGCCAGAAATTTGAAATGGCATCAAAACATTTTCAATTGCCGTAAATTCTGGCAATAAATAATGAAATTGAAAAATAAAACCTAACACTTGATTTCTAATTCTAGACTTTTCGTCTTTTTTTAATATCTCAATCTCTTTATCTTCAATAAATACTTCTCCACATGAAGGATTATCTAAAATACCTAAAATATTTAAAATTGTCGATTTTCCACTGCCTGATTGACCAATGATCGCATTAAACGATCCTTCTTCAAAAGCAAGATTCACATCAAATAATACTTGCGTTGGAAATTTAGTATTTTCATTATATATTTTACAAACATGTTTTAATTCTAGTACATTAGGCATTTCTAATCACCTCGATAACTGTTAATTTTGAAGATTTAATTGCCGGAATTAATGATGCAATAACAGATGCAACAACAGCAATTGAAGCTGATAATAAAATAAATAACGGATCTATTGTTAATGGAATTAATGGCGTACCATCAGGATTTAAAGCAAACATCGTAAATGAAAGTAATAAACCGATACCAATTATAATACCTGCAATGGCTCCAAACACTCCTAAGAAAAATCCTTCCGAAACAAATACTTTTGAGGCATTGCCATCGGTTAACCCCATCGCTTTTAAAATACCTAATTGTCTAGATTTTTGCATAACAGTAATTGCTAATGTTGAGGCAATCCCTAAAACAACAGAAATAATAACAAATACTTGAATCATTAATGATGAGGCACTTTGTCCTTGTAATCCTGATAATAAATCTGCATTATCTGACATCCAATTACTAATGGTGACATTATCATCAAATTCATTAACCAACATATTGGCAATGTTTTCAGCTTCAAACACTTTAGATAATTGCATTTCAATTTGATTTACACCTGATGTGTTTAATATTGTTTGTAATGTTGATAATGAAGTAATTGCCCATGATTCATTAATGGCTGATATTCCAAAATCAAAAAATCCTGATACCGTTAAAGTTTTTAACTCACCTTGAATTTCAATCGTAACTTCATCATCTATAAAAATTTCTAATGAATCGTGAAGTCCAAGTCCCAATAAAACTTCATTATCATTTTCAGGTAAATCTCCAGCATACAACTTGCCTTCAAAATCATATATTTCTTCAGAAGTTGTTAAATCCAAACCCCTTAACAAAACTTCTTTTTTATTTTCATCAAATGTCATAAAACCGCCTATATTAAGCGTTGGCGAAACAATTGATATATCACTGCTGGTTTGCTTAATCATCTCTATATCGCTTAAATACGTGGTAATATAATCATCATTTGATTCAACGGTGATTTGTGAAGATGACCCTATGGTTTTATCAACTAAACTATCTTGAAGTCCAGTAATAAGTGCACCAATAAATACTTGTACAGATACACCAACCCCTATACCTAAAATAATAAGTAGGGTTTGTTTTTTTGCTGACATTAAGAATCGCCATGCAATTTTTAAAGCTAGTTTCATATTGAACACCTCATTTTTCCTTAAATACATTAATTACATATTATATTAATTATATATTATAATTCAATTAAAACGCGTTTAAAACTCATAATGCATATATTTATATTATATATGATATTATATGTATAAATAAAAAAATATTTGGAGGTCTACATGGTTGGTCATGTTAAATCATTAGAAACAATTGAATTAAAAAGTGAAACAATTAAAAATACGTCAATGCAAGTACTCATTTCTCCATCAGAAGGTTGGGAAGGACATGTCATGCGTGTTTTACATGTTGAAAAAGATGGTTACACAACAAAACATAGTCACCCTTGGTATCATGTAAATTATATTCTTGAAGGTAATGGTGAACTACTTATTGGTGATCAAGTGCATCACTTAACAAAAGGTTCTTATGCCTATGTTCCTAAAAATGTTTTACACCAGTTTAAAAATACAGGTGATACCACTTTTAGTTTTATTTGTATTGTTGTTGAAGAAGGACATAAAATTTAGCAAAAAAAACATCTTTAAATTATTGATATGATCCCCTTAAAGTAGACACTACAAATAATTAAAGTTGTAGAGGTTTATAGAAAGGGGATTTTTTCTTTATGGGAAGAAAACAGAAATATAGTAAAGAGACAAAACTTTTAGCTAT
>JBAYAP010000165.1:0-3097 GCA_041669715.1 Acholeplasmataceae bacterium | reverse complement strand
CTTCAAAAGAAACTAAAGAAGAACATTGGTGAGGTTCCTCAATACTATGTGCACAATAGTCACCCAGTAATTATCAATCCTGAAGACTGGGATGCAGTTCAATTTGAATTTTCAAAATGCACCGAACAGTCGAATTATCACAACACCACAAATAAATTCTTGGAAAAGATTAAATGTACTTTGTACGTGGTTGTTTACGGGCCTAATGTTTGCATTCGGCTAAGGTAATTTATCAATGTAATAATTAATTTAATAAAGGAAAATCTAAGTGCAAAACACCTCATCTTATTGAAGAGCAAATTAAAATAGCATGTATACATAATATTGAAATTTTAGAAATAACAATTAGTTCTGTAAAAGGAATAGGACCTGCAGGGTTAAAATATTTGTTTATGTTAACTGAATATCCAAATCGTTGCAAGCCTGATGTGCATATCCACCGGTTTATTTATAACACCATCGGTAAAAATGTAACTGATGAAGAATGTCAAAACCTATTAACGGATGCTGTTCAAATTATCAAGGAAGCGTATAAAAATATCACTGTATGAACATTGGATTCAATTATATGGAATAAATACCAAACTGGTAACAAAACGCGTTCAGGAGTGGAATTAGTGAGTTATATAAAAGAAATATCAGATTTGATTGTTAATGTATCTGCATACACAGGCAAACCACTAACATCTAGTGATTTCACAGTAATACATCAACTGTTAAAACATAAACCAAAATCATTACCATCAGGGAAAATGGCAATATATACATTTGTTTATAATGGTGCTTTCTTGAAGATTGGACAGGCAAATGTGAATAGTAAAGCAAGATATCAAAGCCATCCTTATAATCTTGGTAGTGCGAATAGCACGTTAGCTAAGAGTCTAGTGAATGAATCTTCTCTGTCTTCAATTGTGAATACTAGCAATGTAAAACAGTGGATTAAAGATAATTGTGAAAGATTTGATGTCATAATTGATGCAAAACATAAAAAGGTTACTTTGAATTTTATTGAAGGGTTGTTATAATCCTAAATATGAAGGGTAAATAAAACATCATATGATATAATTATTATACCTTGGTACAAAGGGTAATACAGGTTAATCCTGTAAATAATTGGCATATAGCCAGAAGGAGATACTTATGAAAAGTATTGAAATAATTGTACCAAGGAATTTGATTAAGAAGTTTTATCCGCATCCTGAACCTTACGGAGATGGTGATTATGTTGCTGATTTAATTAATAACATGTTCACAGATGTATTTTACCGAGAAGAAGGAGATTTTATCACTATTACAAACGATAAAGAATTGATATCTTATCTTTTGAAGAACCCGGTGGAACCAAGAGAATATTTCTTTAGAAACGGAGTATATTCCTTACGTCATGTAGCTGATTACGATAATTTACTTATAGACGATTGGAAGAACACTTCTCCAATCATTGTGCAACTAGACTTACCTAAAGAGCACCATTTACCTTCACAATTCATGTTTTTTTTCTATTAGATTGAAGTTGGCAGAGCAGTGATAGAAGAAGATGTGCTGACTCTCAAAGTTTACGAAAAAGAATTAATTCACATGATCGGTGTTGGTGTTGCTATCGATTTAATCATTGAATCAATAAAAATCCATAGTTAATTGTTATTTACAACCTTAGACATGAAAGACACTGCTTATGCAGTTTCAAAGAAAGAAGCTAAAAGATATGCTGCTTACTTAGTTCTTTACGATTTTTATAGATTGCCAGATGAGTTTTCAGAAGATCAAAATAATTAATGAGGAGGAAATGGAAGATGCCATCAGATAAGCAAGTAAAAGGTGATGCTTATGAAGATTTTTCTAGACAAATACTATTATTGGAAAATATTACTTGGAATAATGATGGAATTGTATTTGATAAGGTTGAATCACTTTCAAAAATACAGGGGAAATCAGGTGCAAAACACCAAATAGATATTCATCTTACTTCCATAAAATTTCAAAGATGTCATTTAATCTGTGAATGCAAAAATTATACTCGTCCAGTTGAAAAGTCCCTTGGTTGTTCATTTATAACAGTGATTCATGATATAAAAGAAGAACATCCTGAATGGGTAGTTATTGGAGCATTTTTGTCTAATAAAGGATTTAATTCTGGTGCAGTTAAAGTTTTATCATATTATGAAATTGCACCACTATACTTAGAAGATGTATCTAGTAAAACTTTTAAACTTACTATTACTGAATCATCAACACGAGCAATCATATCAGTGAAAAGGGCTTTTTATTCCGATGATTCTGAAGTGGATTTGCATGAATATTTTAGAAATGATGATCTTGGTGGATTTTTCCGAATAGGCACAATAGTTGGGTTTTATACATTATATGATGAACAAGGGGAACTCATAAAAGATATAATAAATTATATCGGCAATTTTAAGACCGGCGAAAGAGAATTAGTGAATAATGAGGATGATTGTTTTTTTGGGATGACAAGTGGAAAAGAACTGAAGTCGATTGAAGGGATTATAGAAGGTAAAAAAACAACTTCACTTGGCTCACATAGCAGTATAATCAAATCAATAGTAAAAGGTATATTACGAGAATCAAAGGATGTTGTATACCATTTTAATAAGGATGGTGGCGTAAAAAAAATAGACTATTCTAAAGTTAGCGATGATGAGTAACTTTAGTATTTGTGTCCTCGGTATTCAAGTAACTATTTTTTGTAATAGATAGTTGTACGCAAGTTTAAGGACTTAAACGGGTTCACACCTCTTGCCTGATTAAAAAGAGGCTTCTATTTAGAGGTGAGTAAAAATCACTAGGGGTGCGTAAATTGTGTAATTGTATCAAAACAGGTATTCTTACACATATAAGAAGCGTTGGTTTGATACAATAAGTGTCAATCCTTTTTTTCGCTAATTAGGGCCTTTTTGGTATTTTTAAATTTAGGCTTACCAGTAAATTGGTATCAAAAGGAGTGGTGAATTTTGTTAAATGAATGAACTTCTAAACGATTACGCCATAATTCACACGATTCAAATCCAGATTTTAAAGAACCTGGTATTGAATTAAAAGTCACTCCGTTAAAAAAAATAGGCAAAGAAAATAGTAT
>JBAYAP010000164.1:0-3098 GCA_041669715.1 Acholeplasmataceae bacterium | reverse complement strand
ATTTCTAATCTAATTACAACCTCATTATACATCTAAATAAAAAAACCAGCAAGTTCTGGTTTTTTCGTGTTGATAAAAATTAAGTTATAATTATACTTGACAAAACTTATCTAATTTTTTATATTTTACATATTTTAATATGATAAAATAAAAGAAAAATCAGGGGGTTTTCTATGGACATTAATCAAACAAATAGTGATCTGATTAAATTTTGGGATTCACACTTTCAAGATATAAAACCCATGACAATCGTTAAAGAAGATGTCAAAGTTGAAAATGAGCTTGACCAATACTTAAAAAAATTAGGTGACACTTGTGAAACCATTATTGATGTTGGTTGTGGTTTGGGCTTTTCTTTAATGACTGCAAAGTTATTAGGTAAAAAGATGGTTAATGGATATGGTTTTGACACATCTGAAAAAGGGATTGAATTTGCAAAAGAAACAGTCAAATTATCAAAGATCAGTGATTTAGAATTTGTTACCGAAAATCACCATTATCTTGATCGATTTGATGATCAGTCTGTTGATGGCATATTTTGTTCTAATTTTTTAGATGTCATTCCACGAAAGACCAGTCAGGAAGTCATTGATTCAATGATAAGAATTGTAAAACCATTAGGTTATGTTTTACTTAAACTTAATTTCTATTTAGATGAGGATCTGATTAAAAAGTTAAACATGGAAGTCATTGATCAAGACACATATGCGATCAACGGGATACTTAGAGCACATAACTTAACCACAGAAGCATGGATTGACCGTTTTAAGGGGTTTAAACTTGTTTCAACAGGGGAATATCAAAGAGCTCCAAAGATGCCTTATGATCGCATTATATTGTTACAGAAAAAAGGACAAATAAAAAAAGGGGGATGCCAATGAAAAAAGTATTTTTTCTTACATTGTTAGTGTTTATCCTGACTGCATGTGATGCAACACATGGCATCGATTATAGAGTGGGTATATACACGATCGAATGGAATTACAATGAACAAAGTGTTTATGAAGATGAACAATTAATTGTTTCTAGTGTTGATGACTTAGATTTATATGTTTCTAATCATGATCGTTTTCACTTTAGCCTAGATGCCTATGATGAGACATTTTTTGAAAATCAACAAATTTTAATTATAACAAAATATGTATTTAATCAAACTGATTTTAAAATTAATGAATTTTCAATTATAGATGGATTTGCATATATCACGTGTGTATATACATTAACTGCAGATGTAGAGATGAGCCAAAAATCAATTTGGATTATTGTAAAAGATGAAGAAAAAATCACAGATTTTGTTTTTGATCTATATCATGTATAGGATTAAGTAAATAAATACATATATAAAAAAGTCTAACAAATTGAAGTGAACCCCAAAAAGTAGAACCCTTAAAAAAGGAGTTCTACTTTTTTTGTTTTGGATGTATTGTATTATAATATATCATCCAATCTTCAACGATTTTCATATATTCTTCTAGTGTTGTGATTTCATTATTATAGAGAGCTTCTTTCTTTAAAATAGAATGAAAACTTTCTATAACTGCGTTATCATATGGATTACCTTTTCTTGAATGCGAAATGATGATGCCATTTGATACACAGATTTCTTTATATTCAGTTGAAAGATGCTGAGCACCTTGATCTGAATGGAGGACGCATCCATTTGGATCATTTTTTTCGGTTTTTTTAATAGCTTCTATGAGCGTATCCATCACGAGTTTATTATCATTTCTATAACTGATTTTGTACGCGACCCATTTTCTTGTTTCTAAATCAATGATGGTACTTAAATACGCTCTTTTTCCATTCTTTTTAATCATAAGATAAGTGATATCTGTTACCCATCCTCTTTGATTGAAATTTCTTTTTAATTGATCTGGTTGTGCTTGTTCTTCGGTACGTTTTTTGGTGTAGTTTGGTTTTATATCTTTGATATATTTGGCTTTAATACCATATTTATTCATAATTATTAAGACTTTCTTATGATTAACAACCCATCCATATTCGCTTTTTAATGCTTCTGTGATTCTTCGGTATCCTAATGTTTTTTTATGTAGATTAAATACTTTTTTGATGATGACGTAATCTTCATAATCAGGATCTATTGTGTCTCTATATTTATAATACGTTGATAGACTCATTTCTAACACTTCACACATCATATTGATTTGATATTTTCTACGATATCTTGTGATGAATGCTATTTTCTCTCTTGTTCGACCTCCTTCAAGTAATCTAAATACTTTTTTAAAATTTCATATCTCGTTTTATAATCCGCTTTTTCTTTCTCTGACATTCTACCTTTTTTCTTAATGTCTAATCCACCATCTCGTCTATAGATATATACCCATGTTTCAATCGTTTTCTTTGATATACCATATTGATCATCTAAATATTGATAACTCTTTCCTCCATCTATCTTTTCTTTGACAATCCTTATTCTTTCTTCTAATGCTACTTTCTTAAATTTTTGTCCTTTACTTGCCATAAAAAAACACCTCCATATATTGATTTTATGATGGAAGTGCTCTTTTATTCATTTAATTTTGTTTAGCCTCTTTAAAGTATAAACCCTATATTTCTTTTTTTATACTTACACTATATGGGGTTCACTTTATGAATGAGTGCCTTTTTTGTTGCATTATGCAGGATAGATTTCGTACAAGATAAATTAGATTTTGCTCAAAAATCAAAAAATGAAATAGACTTAATTAGATTGTCTTATATTAATTGGGTTTCGTCTTTTTTAAAGACTCAACCTCTCTAGAGAAGGATTGTTATTGATATACAGGTGTATATGAGAGATAGAGTCTCTTTTAGTTGATAACCACAAGGATGAGATATATGAACATTGTCATAGTTTCTACAACAATGTTAAATCTCAAACAATGAAGTGTAGTTGTTAAAAGATTGATTAAGAATGTTCGGTGATGCCTAACAAAGAAAAAGCATTTGCATCTCAGTCTATATCATATAAAATTCTAATATTCGAAGCAGATTTAATTAAATATTCAAAAATAGGACATATGTGCCCTGTTTTTAAAGTATTTTCCATGCGATAATATAAACAAACAACAATGATATAACTAAATAATTTTTAT
>JBAYAP010000163.1:0-3130 GCA_041669715.1 Acholeplasmataceae bacterium | reverse complement strand
TGGGTGTTTATCATCCTTTTTACAATTTTAACAATAACATTCGTATTCTTAAAAATTCAACCAGAATATCCACCGACTAAATATGATGATAAAAAAGCTTGGCTGGTTAGAAATTGGCAAGATGGGTTTATGACTAGAATCGTTATTGACATAGACTATAAAGCTACAGAAGATTCTCCATCATTAACTCAAGCTTCTTTGTTGGCATTGCAAAATACTTACATTGCTGATACACAAACTTATTATTCAATTTATACGGATCAAAATGTAAACAGTCCAGAAAGAACGCTATGGGTTTTTCAGAAAGTTCCTATTTCTGAACAATATGCATCTTGGTTACATAATGTTTTGACTGAATTTAATTGGGGGACATCAACTCGTATTTCAATTAATGTTCCAGTAACAACGCTTTTAAATAGAACATTTAAATATACGATTGGTGTTAATTTAATTACTTTAGTTTTACAAGTTCCATTTGGTTTATTACTTGGAGCTGTTGCAGCAATTAAAAAAGATAAATTATTTGATAACATTGTTTCAGTTATTATTATGGTATTTATTTCTTTACCATCATTTGTTGTTATTATGTTACTTATGAAATGGTTTGGTTCGGATTTAGCTTGGTTACCTTATCAATGGCCGTCTGCACAGGCAGATTTATCACAAAGAATTTTAGGTTATGTAATTCCAGTAACATCACTTTCATTAGGTGGAATTGCAGGCTTATCAAGACGTGTTAGAGCTGAATTATCAGAAGGGTTAACTCAAGATTTTGTATTATTAGCAAGAACTAAAGGTTTGTCCAAAAGACAAGCTATTTATAGACATGCACTTAGATTGTCATTAACGCCAATACTTCCTGGACTTATGTTTAGTTTTGTTGGTTTATTGGCTGGTGCCGGTATTACTGAAACAGTATATGGTATTCCTGGTGCAGGGCGATTATTTATTTCTGCTACACTTGGTGGTACACCAGATTATAATGTAATTATGTATGATACTGCATTCTTCGGATTTATTGGACTTTTTACAAGTATTCTTGTAGATATGTCTTATGGACTTGTAGATCCTAGAATCAAGATGGGAGCAAGCAATGGATAAATTTGAAATCACTAAAGAACAATTTGAATTTGTTGAATTAGATCATAAAATTTTTGATAATAAATTTGAAGGAAAACCACAATCATTTTTACAAGACGCAATGTCTCGTTTTACAAAAAATAAATTAAACGTTGTTGCAACCATGATTGTAGTTATGATTGTTTTGCTTTCAGCATTAGTTCCAATTATAACGCTTAAGGACTATTCTTCAGCAAACCTTCCAAATACTAAATTTTTACCTCCAAGAATACCGATATTAGAAAAATTTGGTATTTTTGATGGCACAATCGAAGCTTCAAACTTTACTGCAGATTTAGATCTATATGATTTAATTGATGAAAGTTTAGGCGATGTCGACGGTAATAGATTATATTATCCTTTATATGAATCAGTAAATAAATTTTCTGCTGAATTTGTTAAAGAAGGTACATTAACAAATAGTATTATTATTGGTGGAACTAAAACAGCTGAATATTTAGGGGGAACCAATGATATTGTATTAACTAAATATTATTCACATATTATTACAAGCTTTATTCCAAATTTAGATATGGAAGAAGGTGCAGCTGGTATTCCCAGTACACCTGCAAATACCGAAGATAATTTAGATAAAGGTATGCTTAATGCCGAAATTACTGTAGATATTGATTCTATTACTGAAAATGGTAATTTAGATATATATATTAAACCTTCAAATTTAGAATCACTATTACCTGAAGGTATGACAGTGACAGATCCTGATAGTTTAGCTTATTATACATTAGTCGGTTCAATTACAGAGTCTGGTGAAACAACACTAGTAAATACTGCAGGTGTTGTTGGTCGTGTTGTATTTGTTTATACGTCATCAGAGTATGATCGTATTGCAATTAATTCTGTAAATATTGACTATTCTACTGGAGATTCAATCTATTTTGATGGTTTTGAATTATCAAGATGGGCAGCTACATCTATGGATACATTTGGTGGTCAATGGATTAGAGCAAATGCTGAATATACAGTTGCCTCATTTACATATTATAAATATAATGATATTTTTGCTGATTATAAATCAACAATATCTAATGATGATTATGATGCTGTTTTAGCAGCAAATCCAGGCATGGAAGCATCAATTGTTTATAATGATCCTGAAGATCCAACTAAAGGCTGGACTTTTGGTGATGGGTATCCATATAAAGCCGTTATAAGTGAAACAACACATACTGTTGGTCCCGATGGCGAAGAATATTTTAGTTATCGTGTTCTTGAAAATGGTATTGTACAAGCAGGCTATGAGACGCTTCCATATTTTATTTTTGGTACAGATAGTAAAGGACGAGATTTATTTGCAGAAATTTGGCTATCTCTACGTACATCATTAATACTTGGAGTTATCGTTTCAGTTATTAACATAGTTTTAGGTGTTATTTGGGGTTCAATCTCAGGCTATTTTGGTGGTGCAGTTGACTTTGGTATGGAAAGATTTGTTGAAGTCTTAAGTTCCTTCCCTGGATTAACAGTTCTGACCATCTTGTATCTGAAATTTGGGGCTGGCTTTGCATTGTTACTTATTTACTTAACCTATTCTGGTTGGGTAGGTGTCGCTGGACTTACAAGAATCCAATTTTACCGATATAGAGGTAGAGAATATGTTTTAGCATCAAGAACTTTAGGTGCTAGTCATATGCGATTGATTTTTAAACATATCTTACCAAATGGTATTGGTTATATTATTACATCTGTTGTTTTATCAGTTCCAGCAATGATTATCACAGAATCAGCACTATCATATCTAGGTTTTGGACTAGGTGAAGGTGCATCTTTAAACTTTGGTTTATTTGAATTAAGTGGATTATCACTTGGTATTATTTTATATAATGGTCAGTTAAATATGACTGCACCAGGTCGATTCTATTTAGTTATGATTCCTGCAATTATTATTATCATTATTATGATTGCGTTCAACTTATTTGGTAATGCACTTCGTGATGCAATGAATCCATCATTAAGGGGGCAAGAATAATGAAAAAAGAAATAGTTATTGAAG
>JBAYAP010000162.1:0-3145 GCA_041669715.1 Acholeplasmataceae bacterium | reverse complement strand
GGTAACATAACATCTAAGATCATGCCATCATAATTATCTGATAGTGCATAGTTAACACCATCGATACCATTATCAACAACATCAACTGTATAGTGATTACGTTCTAAAATTGTTTTTAATGCTTTGGAAAGATCTTTATTGTCTTCAACTAATAATAATCTCATAATATTCACCTTTTTTAACTTTGCTTAATACAATTATAACATGTAACTTTATAGACAATAAAAAAAGCCATATCATCTACAACAATTTGATGATATGGCTATTATTATACAGTAAATATAAATATATGAAGTATATGAATCAATGAAAGCCCCGCCCAAACATAAAATAAAATATTTGATGCCTTTGATTTATCTACAATTTTTTCAAATTGGTTAATTGCTATTGTGTGCACTTTTGGTGAAAAATAAACAAGTTCAATAATTATATATGCTAAAAATGATAATAATAAATAAATAAAAAACATCGTAAATAAAATACTTGCATGTTCAGTATTTCTTTCAAGTATTAAATATACAATATTAAGAATAAGATAAAACATATAATATGTTATAATTTTTTTTAAACGTTCAAATTGAAAACTTGCTTCAACAGCAATCTTATAAAAAGAAAACAAATTTTTATTTGCTATTTCTTTATGGTTAATATCTAAAAGTTTTTGATACAATCTTCTTAAAAAATCATCGAGTTGATTTAAACGAATTGAAATAAATATTTGCTTCCCATCATTACTATGAATATTAATATAAGCACTAAATTTATCTAAACTCTTCACATCGATTTTTGTTATTTGTTTAAAATTTATCACATAATCTTTTTTATAACATTGATACCGAATTGATTCAGGGGTTAACGCAATCTTTGTTACACTTAATTGCGAGACATAGTAAATAATTGGTATTGAAAAAATAGCCAATACCAAATATAAATAACTAATATTTTGAAGTCTTTGAAAATTTAAGATTGTTAGCACAACTAACACAAAAAACACTAAAATAATAAAATATTTAAAAGCTAAAATTGATTTGCGATACATATAAGTCTTTTCCATAAATAGTCCCCACCTTGAATAATTTCCATACATATTATATCATTATTTTAAATTTATGTGATTTTTAATAAAAAATCTATATAAGGTTTACATTATGACTATAAAGGTATACAATAAAATTAATCTTTATGATATGGGAGGTTGATATCATGCCAAGACGTATTACTGATGTCTGCATTGCATGTGGTGCATGTGCAGCTGAATGTCCTGTTGATTGTATCTCTGAAGGCGACCCAATTTATGTTATCGATGCAGATGTTTGCATTTATTGTGGTGCTTGCCAATCAGTTTGTCCAACAGACGCGATTATCGAAGAATAATTTAAACGTTAAAACAAGACACAAAAAGACCTATGAAATCATAGGTCTTTTTTGTTGTTTACAAATTCTTTTATTTGTTGATACACCTCAAATGCAAGAGATCGTTCTTTATCATTTAATTTACTAATGTTTTCATCAAATATCTTTTTCCTTAATTCTAAATGCGTAGATACAATTGACAATCCTTCTTTTGTTAATGTTAATATCTTTTTTCTTTTATCGTTTACTGAACTCTTTTTTGTAATTAAATTTTTATTTTCTAATATTTGCACAGCAGATGAAATTGTAGAAAATGGATCATTAAACAGTTGAGCGATTAATTTTATAGAAGGATCTTCAGCTTTTAGAAGAAAAACATATATTAGTATTTTTAAATCTAAATTTGTAATTTCAAATTGTTTTTTTTCTAACAATTGATCTTCAACTGCAATGACTTTAAAATAAACGGTAATAATATTTTCCGTTAAATAATTTAAACCATCATGTTGTTTATAACTACCACGAGAATCAAAATTTATTTTATGAGCTATTTTTTTAAGTTTAATAACATTTAGTAAACCAATGCTATGAAATATATATCGAAGCAATACTTTCATATAATCATGAACTTTTTGATATACTTCTAATCCTTTGCTATCTAATTCAACGTATATACATCGTTTATCTGTATCACTCTTTATGCGTTTTAAATACTGGTATTCACATAAAGAATCCACATTGTTTGATAGCTTACTCGGTGACATTAAAACTTCTTTTGCAATTTTAGTCATCATGTTTTCTTTTGTTGTACTATATTTTTTAACAATTTGAATAATATATATATCTCTAGGTATTAATTTTTTAGGCAAGATACTCTTAATTGCATTCATAAAATCAATTTCGAAAATTTCGAAAGTTTTTTTATGAAAATCTAAATTTATATGTTGAATATCTTGCTCCATATTGTTTAATGCTCCTCTTGATTAAGTATTTATTCAACTTTTATTATATATGAAAGATCTATACACTATTAAATAAATGCAAGTTCTTGTAAAAAATCACATATTTATTCAATTTTTTCGTTTGATTGATTTATTACAAGTTTTTTTGCATCTTCTATTTTTTTTCTAAAAGCAATAATTACTTTTAATGCAATAAATATGGCAAATGCTATAATTAAAAAATCAATCATTGATTGAATAAACCGGCCATAATATAAAACAACTGCATCTACTGAAAGTACATATTCCCCTGTAATATCATCAAATACTGATGATCCTCTTAATACCCAAAACCAATCAGAGACATCTTTACCACCAATTAAACTAATTAATGGCATAATAATATCATTAACTAAACTTTTAATGATTGCATTAAATGCCGTCCCAATTACAAGACCTACAGCTAAATCTAATGCATTCCCTTTAGCAATAAATGTTCCAAATTCACTAAATAATTTTTTCATAGTAAATGCTCCCTTTTTTATTTAATTCTATCATTTAATTCATAAATAATAAAAAATAAAAACCCATAACAATGGGTTTTCATTTGTCTTCATGTAAAATTTTAGATAAATATTAATAATCGACTGTAATTTCTCCTGCTTTTTTCAAAGTAAGTTTCGTGATAATCGGTCCTGTAAGTTCATAAATAAGTACAGTTGCTAATACAACAACACGGATTTGTTCACCTAATATTGTACCTGAAAATAATGTTGCTGCAGCAATTGATAAACCAATAGATACCCCTTCTTGAGGAATAAGCATCCATCCTAAATACTTCGCAACTTTTT
>JBAYAP010000161.1:0-3182 GCA_041669715.1 Acholeplasmataceae bacterium | reverse complement strand
GGATCACAAATTTATGAAATTAATCAATTACATGATGATATAACAACCAATTAAGAGGGTGAATATGATGAAACTATCATTTGAAGAACAAATAAAAATTTTAGATGGTCAAGATGTATGGAATACTAAATCCTTTGGTGATGTTCCTAGTTTATTAATGACTGATGGACCACATGGCGTTAGAAAGCAAATTGATAATCTGGATACCGTTGGAAAAAATGGTAGTGTTTTAGCAACATGTTTTCCAACAGCAAGTTTAACTGCATGTAGCTTTGATCGTCAATTATTGAAAAAATTAGGTCAAACTATTGCAAGAGAGTGTAAAGCAAACGGGGTACAAATGATATTGGGTCCTGGGATGAATATTAAAAGAACTCCTTTGTGTGGAAGAAATTTTGAATATTTTAGTGAAGATCCGTTTTTATCAGGAGAACTTGCTGCAAGTTTTGTTAGAGCAGTTGAAGATCAAGGCGTGGGAACATCAGTTAAACACTTTATAGCAAATAGTCAAGAGTCATATCGATTTACAATTGATAGTATTATAGATAATCGCGCCTTAAATGAAATTTATTATAAAAACTTTAAAAGAGTACTTAAGGAAAATCCAGCATCCATGATGGCAAGTTATAATAAATTAAATGGATATTATTTAACAGAAAGTCCAATTCTAAAAAATGTTGTTAGAAAAAAATGGAATTATCAAGGTGTGATTGTCAGTGATTGGGGAGCAATTCATGATCGTGTTAAAAGTATTAAAGCATCTTGTGATTTAGAAATGCCTTCAACATATGGATATTGGGAACATCAAATCTCAAGAGCTAGTGATCATGATTTTGAATTAGCAAAAGATATTACAACATCGGCAAATCGAATTGTTGAACTTGCTACAAAATATAAAGTTGAAGAAAATGTTGAACAAATTGATTTTGCAAAACAAAACGAACAAGCAAGATCGATTGCAAGAGAATCTATGGTGCTTGCTAAAAATAAAGATAGCATTTTACCATTAAATCATTTAGAAAATGTTGCAATCATTTCTGGATTTATTGATAAGATGAGATATCAAGGTGGCGGATCCTCACATGTTAATGCAGCTAAGGTGAGTGAAATAGTTGATGTTATTGGTCATTTTTCAAATAATACTAAGCTAGCAAAAGGCTTTGATTTAACAAACTTTAAATCAGATAATAAGTTAGAAGCAGAAGCGCTTGAACTTGCAAATCAAGTTAAAAAAGTTATCTATATTATAGGTATTCCAGAAATGCTTGAGACAGAAGGCTTTGATAGAAAGACTCTAGATTTACCAATAAATCAAATTGAATTATTTAAAAAACTTTATGAAGTTAATAAAAATATAGTTATTGTTGTTGTTGGGGGTTCAGTTGTTAATTTAGCACCATTTGCTAAAGCTAAAGGTGTACTTATTTCATATTTAGGTGGTCAAGCTTCAAGTTTAGCAATGCTTGATATTCTATATGGTAAAGTCAGTCCATCTGGCCGCTTAGCAGAAACTTGGATTGATGATCACCATTCATGTAATGTTCAAATTACAAATGATAATAACGCTATATATTATGATGAATCTATTTATGTTGGATATCGTTTTTATGAAACATTTAGAAGACCGGTTAGATATCATTTTGGACATGGATTAAGTTATGCTAAATTTAGTTATAAAGAATTTAAGGTAACAGAATCTGAAGAAGGTTATTTAGTTTCTGTTGATGTTAAGAATATGAGTAATATTATAGCTAAAGAAGTAGTAATGATTTTTGTTGGAAATAATGAAAGTACGGTTTATAAAGCAAAAAGAGAGTTAAAAGCTTTTGATAAAATTGAACTTAAACCTAATGAAACTAAAACTGTAGAATTTTTATTAACAAGAGATGATTTTAGTTTTTATGGCATTTACAAGAAAAAATTTATTGTTGAAGAAGGAACTTATACTATAGATTTATGTAAACATGCGGGGGAAGTTATTGAACAGTTAGAAGTTCAAATTAAAGGTGATATTGTAAAACATCCAATGATTAGTTATAATCAATATAGTTATAACACCTCTGATTTTTGTAAAATTTATGATTCTCTATTACCATTAAGAAATGTTGTTAGAAAAAGACCATTTGATTTATCAAGTACATTAAATGACGTTGACAGATTCTTAATAGGTAAAATGGTGAAACATTTGATTGTGCATATGGGTTTAAAACAAGCAAAACATTCAGAGGATATTTGGTTTAAAGAAGTTATGAAAAGAAGTATTGTAGAAACACCAATTAGAATGCTTGCATTATTTAGCAATCAACAAATTTCATTAAGACAAGCAGAAGGCATCGTTGATATACTCAATTTACATTTTATACAAGGAATAAAAAAACTTTCAAATAAATAGGTGAGAAAAATGGGAGCAGTTCAAACACTAGACAAAAAGTCTAAGTATATTTACACATCGGCAGCAATTGGTAGAGATATGATGTATGCATTGTATGCAAACTTCTTATTGATATTTTTAACAAATGCAGTTGGTATTAGTTCAAGAGATTTAGTTGCAATCGGTATTGTGATGGCTGTTGCAAGAGTTTGGGATGCTGTTAATGATACATTTATGGGATTTATTATTGATAATACAAAATCTAGAAGAGGTAAATTTAAACCTTGGATTTTATTAGGTGCTATTACTTCGGCAATGGTATTCTTTTCATTATTTCAAGATTATGGATTAAGTGGAACACCATTTGTTATATTATTTGGTATCCTATATGTTTTATCGGGTATGACTTTTACGATGAATGATATTAGTTATTGGTCCATGTATCCAAGCTTTACGGCTGATCCAAAAGAAAGAGAAAAAATCGGATCATTGGCAAGATTATTTGCAAGCCTTGGTATGTTTATTGTTATTGCAGGTGTACCAATTTTCTATCAAAATTATGCAGGTGGGCCAAAAGCAGCATTCTTTATATTAGCTTTAGTTATTGGTTTAATATTTATTGGATCGCAAGTGATGGTATTCTTTGGTGTTAAAGAGCCTCAAAATACAATCACTCACGTAGAACAAGATAAAACAAAAATAAAAGATTTATTAAGATTATTTTTAAAAATGATCAATTAGTTGTTATCATTGTTGCTATCTTATTGTTTAATACTGGTTACTTTATTACAACAGCATTAGGATTATACTT
>JBAYAP010000160.1:0-3186 GCA_041669715.1 Acholeplasmataceae bacterium | reverse complement strand
AGGTACTGCAGCATTCCCATCATTCTCATTAAGTGGTATCTTATGTGTTGGTTTAGTTCCAACATTAGCAGTTGCCGGTATATTTATGAGAAGAATTTCACAAAAGACTGGAAATATCTGGACTTCAGCATTCTTTACAACAATGTTATTTACATTTATTACATTAGCAAATACTGCTATATATGCTTTAACAATTGCTTAATTCAAATATTTCATAATTTTATAAAAACCATCCCATATAAATCATATAGGATGGTTTTTTTTAATTAAAATTGAATAAAAAAAATTATTTGAAACTAAGAATAAAGATGTAGTGAGACTAAAAAGAATTAATTTTATATTTATAAAACAAATTATGTGATACAATACATTTGAAAATTACTTTATAAAAATAATAAAAGAGGACAATTATGCCACAAGTTTTTGGATGGCAACATTTATCATATGATTTTGTTGCAATAGTATTTATGGTTGTAGGGTTGATATATATTTATCGACATGTTAAAAGTGAAAAACAAATTCGCTTACTTGTTCAAGTTATAGGTGCTGTTTTATTAGCAGCTATCTTATGGAACCGGATATCTGTATGTTACTTAAGGGATGGGTTTTCAAATTTTTTGCCAAGTACATATTGTGGAATTACAAGTTTAGCTTTATCTATAGCAGCTATATTTCTTAAAAAAAATCATGCTATATTTCATGCTTTAACGTATGTTGGATTGATGGGCGGTCTTCTTACCTTAATTTATCCAGATTTTATTGGTCAAGCAGATTCTATTTGGTATAGTATGACTATTTCAGGGCTTCTACATCATACAATTATGGTATTTTTAGTGCTTGTGATGTTTATGACAGGGTACGTAGTACCATCATTTAAAAAGTGGTATATATTGCCGATTGGATTATCTTTTTATATTGTATTGGGTGTTATTCTAATGACTGAATTTGGATATAGCGATGCAATGTATATATTTGAACCAGCTTTAGAAGGTACCATATTTAATTATTTAGGATTAGGTTGTATTTTCTTACCAGTACATGCTATCTTTTTATGGATATGGGATCATTATTTAAAGTTTAAGTTACCCATTATTCAAATAACAGCTTAAAATAAAAAAAACAGTCTTTATTTAAAGGCTGTTTTTTATGCATGATGATATTTTAATTAAGGTTGCATAGCACCAAATAATACAAGCCACGCAAGAATTGTTTTAGCAACTAAACTTAAAGTGATAAAAACTCTTTCACCATATAAGTAATCTTTCCATTTACCAATTTTCTTATATTGTAAAATCATATTGACAGGGAAAGTATTAAAGGCAACAAAGTAAGTACCAACGATTGCCCATACAAACCAAGGAACCATATCAAAACTACCGGTACCAAACATATATAGAAGAACAGCAACCCAAGGGGCGATACCAGAAACTGATCCGTAAATGAAGGGTCCCCATTTAACTTTTGTATCTTTTGTATCTTTTGTTCTATTCACGTTAACTTGTTCCATTAGTAAACCAAACATATTCATACTAAAGTTTAATGCGAAAATAAGGATAAGTGAAGCTAGATCATAAATACCAAATAGAGTGGCAATTAAAACAATCATTATAGATGAACTTAAGCCATATTCAAACCATCTAAAACGATTAATACCTTTTTTTAAATCAGCAACATAGATATCATTTGTTTTTTTAGGTATAGAAATGATTGCATGTGCAAGTGCTGATAAGAATAAGAAACTTGCAACTAATATACCAAAAGGTAAAGTAAATAAAGCTCTTGATGCAGATTCTAATGATTGAGTTGATGAATTAAACTCTAAGAAGTTAATTGTAATAATTGGTTTAAATTCAGATATGGTTTGAATCACAGTAGTTGATAAGAAAACCATAATAACTCCTTGAATTAAGTGTAATGCACCCATGAACATATTAAACTTACGTAATTTTAAAAATGTATCTGTTTCCATTTAAATCCTCCTCAGTATTTTTTTATTGTATATACAAAGTTGACTTCTTTATTCATAGTATACTATAAATGTTATGAAGTTTAATCAAATTGTGTTTAAAGTCTTCTAATATATATATCATTAATATAATTTTTCACAAATGAGATAATAATCACATGAACTTTCATAAATGTATTAATTTTCATGTTAATATATTAATAGAAAGTATAAGAAATTGGTGATAAAATGGAAAATAAATTTTTAAAAATATCATATGAAGAACAAATAAAACAAAAAAGCGAATATGTTTCAAATGTTTTTACACAAGAGAAAATTAATATACCAGTTAATCAAATAATAAGAAATGAAAAACCTAAACATTATCGACATAAAGTTACTGCTAGTGCAACTTCTGTTTTGGTAAATAAAAAACCTAAATTAAGATTAGGTATGTTTGTTGAAAACACACATGATATTGATCCTAATTTTACAAGTATTATTCATGATCAAGATATTGATTTATTATTAAACCATATAGAAAAAGTATTAAATCAATATAAAATTTCTGCATATGATATTAAAACAAAAAAAGGTATTATTAAACATGTTTTAATCAGAAAATCATATTTAAATCAAGATATGCTTATTGTTTTTGTTACAAATGGGTATTTATTTCCAAATAGTAAAAATATAATATCAGATATTAGAAAAGATTTTCCTAATGTAAAAACTGCCACGCAAATGATTCAAAATAAACAAACACCTATTGCACTTTATGGTGAAGAAAAGATATTATTTGGTAAAGGTTATATTGAAGATGGATTTGATGACTTAACATTTAGATTATCTTCTAAATCATTTTACCAAGTTAATCCCCAACAAATGATTAAATTATATGAAAAAGCTATTGAGTTGGCAAACATTGATACTAAAGATGTTGTTATGGATTGTTATTCAGGCATTGGAACCATATCATTATTAGCAGCAAAAAAAGCTAAAGAAGTGATTGCAGTTGAAGTAAACCAAAGTGCTGTAAAAGATGCGATATTTAATGCTAAAAATAATAATATTGATAATGTTAAGTTTTATTGTGATGATGTTGAAAAGTTTATGGATACATTTAATCAAAAGGTTGATGTACTTATTTTAGATCCAACTAGAACTGGTGCTTCATTAAAGTTTATTCAATCTGTTGTGAAGTTAAAACCTAAAAAGATTGTTTATATTTCTTGTTTTGT
>JBAYAP010000159.1:0-3188 GCA_041669715.1 Acholeplasmataceae bacterium | reverse complement strand
TATTTTTTATTTAAAATTATTTTTTCTTCATTTAAAAATTGCAATAATGCTTTATGATCTAATACCCGTGTCATGATAAAGCTTGTTTTTTCTTTTAATTCATTTAAACTAATCGTAGAAAAAGGGGCAATCTCTCCTTCTTGACTTGGAATTGGATTGCCATGTTGACAATATTGAGGATAATCAAGCATTATTTCAAGTTTGCGAATAAGTGCTTCACTTGATGCATGTTCTAATTTTTCTGCATCCTCATCAACTTCATCCCATCCATATCCTAATTGGTTTGTTAAAAATACTTCCCATATGCGATGAGCACGAAGTAATCGAATTGCTTCCTTAATACCTGGCTTTGTTAAATGAACCCCTTTGTATGGAATAAATTTAACAAGCTTTTTATGAACAAGTTTCTTTATCATTTCATTAACACTTTGATCTGTAAATCCAAAAGTATCTGAAATTTCATTTGTTTTAACAATATCTTGTTTTCTTTGAATAGTTAACTCATAAATCGTTTTTAAATAATCTTCTTCCGCTCTATACATTTGTTTCACCTACCCTAATGCTACATCTAAAACCATCATAATAATAAATCCTACCATAACCCCTAAAACTGCAAAATGGGATCCTTTTGATGTTTGTATTTGTTGTGCTTCTGGAATTAATTCTTCAGCAACCACATAAATCATTGCACCTGCAGCAAAAGCTAATGCATATGGTAACAAAGGTTCCACATGAATAACTAATAATGCACCTAAGACACCGGCAATAGGTTCAACAAAACCTGAAGCTTGTCCATACATAAAAGCTTTAAATCGCGAAATTTTACTTTCTTGACGCAATGGAATTGAAACTGCTGCACCTTCAGGAAAATTTTGAATACCAATACCAATGGCTAATCCAATAGCCCCAAGTGTTGCAGATGTAATATCACCTGTTACAAATTTTAATGCTCCAAATGCAACCCCAACTGCCAAACCTTCAGGTATATTATGTAATGTAATTGAAAACACTAATAAAATATTTCTTTTTAACTTTGTATGAATACCTTCAACATCATGAGCAGGTCCAAAATGCATATGTGGGATGGTTCTATCAGCAATATATAAAAATAGACCACCTAATGCAAACCCAACAGCAACAACAAACCAAGCAACGGCACCTTGTGCATTTGCCATATCAATTGCCGGTGCTAATAATGACCAAAAACTTGCAGCAATCATAACGCCAGATGCAAATCCTAACATTAAATTAAATATATGTCTTTCAATTTGTTTAAAGAAAAAAACTAAAGCAGCACCTAATGCAGTGACACTCCAAGTAAATAATGTAGCAAGCAACGCCTGCAGCCAGTAATCTAATGACATAAACCAATTTAACATATTTTATACCCCTTTTTTTAAGGTTATCCTTAATTTTAAGTTAAGTATACCATATTATAATTTAAAGTCAATAAAAATGGTGGGGAATAATCCCCACCAATCATCAATAAATATCTAAATTTTTTTTTATATACGATGATCAAACACTGCCCATTACATTGGTGATTCATCATATTGTAATTGATACAAATTATAATATAATCCTTTGTTTTTTAATAATTCTTGATGATTTCCCATCTCTTTAATTTCGCCCTTTTGCATAACAATAATTGTATCACTATGCTGAATAGTAGACAATCGATGCGCAACAATTAACATTGTTGAAATATTCATCATTTTTTGAAGTGATTCTTGGATCAACTCTTCTGTTTCACTATCAATATTTGCAGTTGCTTCATCTAAAATCATTAGTGATGGTTTATAAACAAGCGCTCTGGCAAATGATATTAATTGACGTTGTCCACTAGAAAAGTTATTACCACGCTCTAAAACTAAATGATTATATCCATCGGAAAATTTATCAATAAATGTATCAACTCCAACATATTTAGCTGCAGAAATTATTTCTTCATCTGAAATTTCATCATTGTTTAAAGAAATGTTATGCTTAATAGTGCCACTAAATAAGAACACGTCTTGAAGCATTTGTCCAATATGTTTTCTAAGTGAAGATCGTTTAATATCTCTAATATCAAGTCCATCAATAAGAATTTGACCTTTTTGAATATCATAGTTTCTTACAATCAAACTTAAAATTGTTGTTTTTCCTGAACCGGTTGCCCCAACAAATGCAACAGTATCTCCAGCATTAACTTTAAAACTAATACCTTTTAAAACCCATTCATTAGGTAAATAAGAAAACCATACATCCTTAAATTCAATTGAACCACTAAATGATTCAAGCTCAATAGCATCTTCTTTATCTGTAATCATTGGTTTAGTGTCTAAAACATCAAATATTTTTTCAGCACTTGCTAGTGCATTTTGTAAACTGTTAAACTGTTCAGCAATTTCTTGAATCGGTTGAAAAAAATCAGAAACATAGGAATAAAAACTAAATAATAATCCTGCCGTCATCGCACCTGCAATAACACTTTGATAACCAAAAAAGAGTGTTAAAACAATTGCTAAAGCAGATATACCATAAATACTTGGACGATATATACCAAAAACTAATATTTCTCTTAAATAACTTTTTCTTAAATCTTTATTTTTTTTAGTAAATTCAGTAATTTTTTTATCTTCTTGATTAAATATTTGGGTAATTTTCATTCCAGATAAATTTTCTGATAAAAATGCGTTAACTTCTGATACGTTTGCTCTAATTTGTCGATATGTTGTTCTAGAATATTTTCTAAAAATAGCACTTGCTAATAATACTACGGGTATTGATAAAATAACAACAATAGCCATTTTAAAATTTATAATACAAATAACTACAAGTATACCAACTAAATATAATAAATTACGAATAAGGTTAACCGAAACATTCGTATACATTTCACTAATTGCATTAGTATCATTTGTAACTCTTGTAACAAGTTTTCCAACTGGTAATTCATTAATTTGTTCAATTGATAAATTTTCCATGTGTTTAAAAACATCATTTCTTAAATTTACAACTGTTTTTTGACCAACTTTTTGAAGCATAATACTTTGAAAATATGATATTAAATTACCACCTATCATTAAAATAACAAATATAACACTTAAATATATCATCCGAATAATCTTTTCAGAACGTTCGGCATCGGATGCTACATTATCAATTGTTACCCCTAATAATAATGAGGGTAAAAGTTGAACAGC
>JBAYAP010000158.1:0-3247 GCA_041669715.1 Acholeplasmataceae bacterium | reverse complement strand
ATATTTTGAATCATATGCTACTGGTCTATATGCTTCTACAATCGTGTCATATCCACGTTCCTTTCCATCTGGGTAATACCAACACATTGAAAGTATTGCACTTGTAATAGTTTTATTGTAATATGACGTTAAATCCGTTATTATAAGTGTTCGGTATTTTTTATTTTGACTATTAGTCAATCGCCCACCAACACTAAAATGTGGCAATATATTATAGATAACCGTCGGATCAGATTCACGCAACAAATTTACAATAATTTCGTTTGATACCAATGATACAGTTTCGCCCTTTATAACTCCAATATTAATTGTCTGAGAATCAGTAAGATATCCATCAGATACTGTAAAAGTTATAGCGTATGTGCCTTCTTGTTCTACAGATGGCGTCCATTCAAACACTCCAGTATACAGTCCAAGTGTAGCTCCAGAAGGTACCGGTGTCATTGTGTATGATGGTGTATCGTTGTCTTCGTCTGTTGCATGTAATGTAAAATTCAGTGTATTTGATATTTCTACTACTTTATTTGTTAGTTCTTCTAATACCGGAGTGTGATTTGTTGCTATCGGATGATCTCCTGTAAGTGATGCATAAATTGTATTTCCATACGAACCAATGTTAATAATTCCGCCATTGGGTTCTGGTTCATTTGAAATTTCGATTTCAGGATAACCGGCATCTATACATGGCGAATTTACAGAATCACTAACATATGTAGATGTAACAGGATCTAATCTACCAGCAATAGATTTAAGTGAATAGTTATGGTTATCACGATCTGCAAATAATGGATCTGAATATACATTTGGATATGTAACAGATGGGTTTACGTTGTGATTGTTTGGACCAGCATTCTGATACATACAATTGCAACCCTGTCGCACATCGTGTCCAGGTAGCACATCGTAATCTAAACCATAACCTTTATTATTACTCGCATCTCTCTTAGTGTATACTATATTGTTACTCCTTATATTTATACTTACCGTTCCAGTAATATCAGCAGTACCATTAACTTCTCTTACACCAATTCCACATGAATAGCAATTATCAATATCTTGATTTTCAATTTCTGCATTAAATCCAGAACATATAACTCCACCAGATTGTTTAGCAGTACTTTTCGCACCACAGTTATATATTCTATTATTATGTATTGATACATGCCCAGAATTTGCATTAAACGATGAAGACGCTATAGCAAGAATACCAGCATACATTGTATCATGAATAGTGTTATTATATATATAAATGTTTACCATCTGCACGGTTCCATATTTTTCAATATAAATACCAGCAGCACCAGTACCCTCTGAATATATTATATTATCATATGCATTTACATAATCTGTATTATACACATGAATTCCATTATTAATTCTGCAATTTACAATATTTGTATACGTGTCTACATATTTACAATTACGAGCAAAGAATCCATCATAACCCATTAATTGTACATCGTTATTATAAAAAGCTACACCAGAACAATTATTGACATATACACCATTATTATGTCCGTTCATTAATTTCATATCATAAATAGCAATATCGGAACAACTATTTATAGCAATTAAATCATAATATCCTTTACCACTTACAACATCTTTATTATTATCTCTATTTCCATCAATTGTAAATCCTTTTAAAGTAATTCCCTCTATACTTGTTTTATATTCTTTAAATAATGGAATATTAGTTTTCCAACCTGCATTTGCAACCAATTTAACAACTGCTGTCGAATCTCCTTCAACAATTCCCGCTGTTAATATAGGTTCGCTTATATTATAATTAAATGGTCCTTTAAGAAAAACACCAGAATATTTTGATGGATTATTATAAACTAATTTAATTGCTTGATTTATTTGTATCTGGTCGTCCCTTCCATCACAGTTAATATCTCCTGAACCATCTCCTGCAACTGTTAATTTTGTAGCCACTGGTATTGCCTCTTCTTCCTCTATTAATTTTAAATATGGTACAACTAAATTTGTTCCACTTTCTAAGCTGTAGAATTTAATATAATTACTATTTTCCGTTTTTGCTTTTAATAAAAATCCAAAATTCTGATATTTACCATTTACATATTCATTAACTAATTGGGTAACATCTAATTCATAATAAGTATTTGTAGGTTCTAATGTATTTGTAAAACGTATACTGGTATAAGGTATGGTTCCTTGTAAATCTCCTTCTTTATCATACCAGGTTACGCCGGCTGTGTTCCATTTAACCCCTTGCATTCTATAATTCCATGAAACGTTTTCTGGATCCCATGTTGTTGAAGGTCTATAAACTTCAACAATTGTATCATTTTCTCTAGTCCCTGATCCATACCAATATAAACATAATTTTACAGATTTAAATGTTTTATTTTTATAATCATCTAAATTAAACCATAATAATGTTCTACATGTACCAGAACTTTTACCAACATCTATGTATGATGTTCCAGAATATACATTATTTGGTTTTGTACTTACTATTCTATTATCATACATGTCTCCTGTAAATGGATTTCCCAAAATTACAGTGATATATTTACTTTTAGATGTTGTATTTGATCCGTATGCATTTGTTACTGTAAGAGTTACGGTATATTTACCATCTTCCGAATAAATGTGTTCTGGATTTTGTTTAGTAGATGATATACGATCTCCAAAATTCCATTTCCAGCTTGTAGGTGTATTTAAACTTTTATCCGTGAATTGAACAGTTAATGGTACATTTCCACTTACGGGCGTTCCACTAAATTTTGCAATCGGAGTTCCACTTGTAGCAGTTACTGCGTCAACTTTAGTTATACTAGACGATCCTGAAGAATTTGTTGCAGTTAATTGTACATCATACGTTCCTACCGCATAAGTGTGTGTAGGATTCTGAGATGTTGATGTAGTTCCATCTCCAAAGTTCCATGCCCAGGATGTTGGATTATTCGAACTTTTATCTGTAAATTTAACTTTGAGTGGTGCTATACCACCTGCTGGAGTGTATGTAAATGCTGCTTCAGGTTTTTCATCCGGTTCATCTCTTTCAAGTACTTTAATATAATCTTGTACAGTATATGTATCAGAACCTGCAGAATTACTTACATATAATTTAACATCATATAAACCAGCACCATAATACTTATGCGTTGGATTTTGTTGAGTTGATATACCTTCATCACCAAAATCCCATTTCCAATAAGTAGGATCTCCTGTACTAAGATCTGTAAATTTAACTGTTAATGGTGATTTACCTGAAGTT
>JBAYAP010000157.1:0-3263 GCA_041669715.1 Acholeplasmataceae bacterium | reverse complement strand
TCACATAATTTTTCAACAAGTGAAAAGATATGTGTTGATAAGATAATAGTTTTCCCTTCGGCTTTTAAATCCAGCAAAAAATCAGTGACAGTTTTTGCTGTAACAATATCTAATCCATTTGTCGGTTCATCAAAAATAATGATATTTGGATTATGCACCAATGAAATCACTAATGACACTTTTTGTTTCATCCCTGTGGATAAATCAGAAACTTTAATTTCTCTAAATTCATCAATTCCAAATTTTTTAAACATAAATTCTTTTCGTTCTTTTGAAACTTTTGAATCTACATGATGAAGATTGCTAAAATAATCATATAAATAATTAGGCGTAAAAAAATCTTCTAATTTTAGTTCACTTGTTAAAAATGCTATTTTTTTATGAATAACACTTGGATCTTCATTAATGGAAACACCATCAATGATTGCATTGCCTTCATCAGGTTTAATCAGTGCAGCCAACATTCTAAGCGTTGTTGTCTTACCCGCACCATTAGGCCCTAACAAACCATAAATTTCTCCTTCATATGCTGAAAACGACAAATGATCAACAGCTATTTTTTTTGTTTCTTTTGTTTTTTTAATTTTTTGTTGTTTTTTTGATAAATGGAAAGTTTTCACTAAACCATGAACTTCTAATAATGCTTTCATCTTTGCTCCTCTTAAAATTTATTTTTATATACATAACCCATTATTTGTATAAATATTCCTTCAATTAACAACATGCCTGCAATACCTACAGATATTAAATATGTTTTCTCAATAGCACCAAAAACTACAACCAATATAATACTTAAAAATATATGAAATGAATAACCAGCACTCATTTGTTTTTCTTTTAACATTCTAGCTCTTTCATCTTGTTCTGCTATTGCTACTTTTTTCATAAATTTTTTACTCTTTTGTGCAACAAATGAAATAATAACAAGTGTGATTCCAAATGCTATCGTAAAACCACTTAAATAATCATTTAAAAAATAAAAATTTAAATCTAGTGCAAAAATAAAAATTGAGATAAATCCAACAATTAAAAGCACTTGTAAATATTTTTTCGTAAATGTTTTTTTCATACTATACTTCCTCTTCTTCATAAATAAATATATCTTCAATCTTCGTATTAAAATAATTAGCTATTTTAAAAGCAAGTACAATCGATGGATTATACTTTCCTTTTTCAAGTGAAATGATTGTTTGTCTAGAAACAAGCAATACATTTGCTAAATCTTCTTGACTTAAGTTTTTATCTTTTCGTAATTGTTCTAATATGTTTTTCATTAAACCACTCCAATGTAAAACTAACTTTACATATAATATCATATAATAATCAATAATGGTTGTCAAGCAAACTTTACATTTTTATAATTTAATATATATAACTTTCATGATTTATAAAAGCAAATCTTCCTTGATAAACAACTCCACATGATAATATAAGGATGTAAGATAATATATATAAAAGAGGTAAAAAATGAAAAAATTATTATTACTTGTATTTTTGTTATCAAGTATTTTAGTGCTTAATGCATGCAATAGAGACGAAAATATTTTACGTGTAGGGATGGATCTTCAATATCCGCCATTTGAAACTGTTACAACCGCCAATGAACCTGAAGGGATTTCAGTTGATATCGCATTAGCATTTGGTGAATATTTAGGCAGAGAAGTTGAAATCATCAATACTGATTTCTCAAGTATTATCCCATCAATTCAATCAGGTGAAATTGATATTGCAATTGCTTCAATGAGTATTACTGATGCAAGAAAAGAATCTGTCGATTTTTCAGATCCATATTTCTATTTTAAAATTATTACATTAGTTAACCAAGAATTCGCAACAACAAATAATTTAACTGAAGATTCATCAGTAGAAGATTTACTTGCAATCAATGGCACACGATATACAGGTATTGCAACTCAAGTATCAACATCAATTCCTGAATCTTATGGAAAAACAGTTACTCAAGTCACTGATTTAGGAACCGGTATTGAAAGTGTCGCTCAAGGTACAGCAGATGTTTTATTAATGAGTGCAAATCCTGTTGTTGAAGGTTATAACGCAAACCCTACAACAACCATGGTTTTATGGGATTCATTTGTATCAAGTCCTATTGGCATGGCAGTTAAAAAAGGCAACACTGAATTGTTAGATCAAGCCAATGCATTTATTGCAACTTTTAATGAAACAGATGGTTTATACAATGATTTAAAAACTAATTGGGATCAAGTCATTTTAGAAAGTTTAGGCCGTTATGGTTTAGAATTCTATATCAATGAATAAAAAAAATATTTTAGCTTATGTATTAGCGTTATTTACAATTCTTGCATTTATTGCGTTTATTGTATTGCGTCAAACAGAAGCTTTTACCCTATCTGTTTTTAGTGATTATCGAAATTTAATATTAACCGGTTTATTAAACACTTTAATCGTATCCTTTATCTCGCTTTTAGGAAGTTTAGTTTTAGGATTTGTTTTCTATTTACTTTCTATTTCTAAAATCAAATACTTTGTTGCTTTAACAGATGTAATTAAAGAAATTGTTTATGGGACACCGCTACTTGTGCTTATCATTATAATGGCATTTCTCATCGGACCAGCTTTTGGATCTTATCAAAGAAATGTATTAGGCGTTATTGCTTTAATTATTTATATGGCCCCTTATATGATGAATGTCTATAAATCAGCATTTATTAGCATTTCAAATGATCAATATTTAGCAATGGATTTATTTGGATTTACCAAATACCAAAGATATAGATATATCATCATTCCACAGGTTATTAGAATACTAATGCCACCGATGATGAATAATTTTTCAATGATTATTAAGGGAAGTGCATTGTTAAATGTTTTAAGTTTTGCAGAATTATACTATTCTGTAAGAATTGCCCAATCACAAACATTTGCCTTTGTGGAAGGTTACATCATTATGTGGGGATTATATTTGGTTATCACTATTCCTTTATCATTATTTACAAAATGGGTTGAAAGGAAGTATACACTATGAACATAGATATCAAACATTTAAATCATACTTATGATAAAGATATTTTAAAAGATATCTCATTAACTCTAGATGGGTATCACTCAGTAGCTATTATTGGTGTTTCTGGATCTGGTAAATCAACACTTATTCGACTGCTAAGTGGTTTAGAAAAAGCAACATCTGGTCATGCTTCTATCAATAATTACGATGTATCAAGTGAAGCCTATAAAAAGAAAATTGGTTTTGTTTTTCAAAACCATAACTTGTTCCCTCATTTAAC
>JBAYAP010000156.1:0-3266 GCA_041669715.1 Acholeplasmataceae bacterium | reverse complement strand
TTAATCAATTTATGCATATAGGTGAATTTAGTATACAAAGCGGATATGAACTTATGAAAAAAGCATTAGAAGGCACATATGCTGATGCTTATATTATTGCTAGTGATGCGATGGCGATGGGTGCGCTAAGAGCTTTATATGAAGCCCAAATTGATGTTCCAAATAAAGTATCTATTATTAGTTTTAATGATATACCGCAAAGTGCATATACAATACCAGCATTAACGACTGTTAAAATTTATCAAGAGTTTATGGGTCAATCAGCTATTGATTTGATGATTGAACGTTTAAAAGGTAGAACGATCAGTAAGAAAATTATTGTAACAACTAAGCTTATTGTAAGAAACACAACAAAGGAGATTAAATTATGATGTATCAAGCTATAGAAAATTTAATTGCCTATGAGATTAAACATAATGTTATAACCAAAAGAGATTATACATATGTAAAAAATCAAATTTACCAATTGCTTGACTTGCCGATGAAAAATGATGTATTAGAAGCTAAAGATATTCAATATCCAGCACAAGCATTAGAAATTATTTTGGATGAAGCATATAAGATTGGTCGTATACAAAATAGTCAAATTGAACGCGATCTCTTTGATTCGAAACTCATGAATATTTTTGCTGATAAACCTTCAGTAGTAGAATCTATATTTCAACAAAAATATAAAGAAAATAAAAGAGATGCTACTTTATGGTATTACCATTATGTGCAAAGTTTAAATTATATTCGTATGGAACGTATTGCTAAAAACAAAGCATTTACGACAAGTACGCCATTTGGAGATTTACAAATAACAATTAATTTATCTAAACCTGAAAAAGATCCAAAATCAATAATGCTACAAGCTAAGGCAGAACATACACAATATCCATCATGTGTTTTATGTGTTGAAAACGAAGGATTTTCAGGGAACTTAATTAGAGATTCGAGACAACAACATAGACTTATTCAATTAACACTTAATCAAGAACATTGGTATTTTCAATATTCTCCCTATATTTATTTTAATGAACACGCGATTGTGATTAATGAAAAACATAGACCGATGAAAATTGATATGAAAACATTTGAAAACTTACTTTCTTTAGTTGATCAGTTTGAAGGATATTTTTTTGGCTCTAATGCGGATTTACCGATTGTAGGTGGGTCCATCCTATATCATGATCATTATCAAGGTGGTGTGCATACATTTCCAATTGAACATGCAACACCATTTTATACAGAGTTAAAAGAAACATATCAAATTGATTTATTAAATTGGCCATTATCGACAGTAAAATTGACATCATCAAATAAAGAAGAGTTGTCAAATAAGGCTTATCAATTATTAAACGCTTGGAAAACATACGAAAACAAGGATTTAGACATTGTTTGTGACAAAGATGATATAAGACACCATACCATAACACCAATCGCCACAAAAGAACGTGGCGTCTATCACATGTATTTAATTTTAAGAGATAATCATACAAATGATGAACATCCACTAGGTGTTTTTCATCCACATGAAGATGTATGGCATATTAAAAAAGAAAATATTGGACTTATAGAAGCTGTTGGTTTAGGTATTTTACCAGGAAGATTAATTAATGAATTAGAAGCTGTAAAAAAATATATTATCTTAGATAAACCGCTTGAACAAGCATATGTAAAACATCAAGTATGGGCTAATGAAATTAAATCATTTTATGATAAGAAGCAAGATATTGATTTATTTATCAATCAACAAGTGGGTTTAAGATTTTTAAGAGTATTAAATGATTGTGGTGTATTTAAACAGAAAGCTAAAGATAAAGACGATATGATAAGTTTTATAAAAGGGGTGTTTGCATGAAAGAAATATTAACAGAAAAATTTAAGACCATATTTAATCGTGAAGACGGAGTATGTTACTTTTCTCCTGGACGTGTTAATTTAATTGGAGAATATACAGATTTTAATGGGGGATATGTTATGCCTTGTGGTTTAGCATTTGGTACCTATGGCATCATTGGACTAAGACAAGACATGGAGGTTCATTTATATTCAGAAGGTTTTTCTAAGAAGCCTTATGCATTTGAACTTGAAACATTTTTTAAAGATGATGAGGCACCTTGGAGTGATTATATTAAAGGTGTAATTGCTGGATTTTATCAACATTCTGTAGTTTTTCCTTTTGGTTTTGATTTATATATTCAAGGTGATATGCCTTTTGGTGCTGGATTATCATCAAGTGCTTCATTAGAAATGCTTGTCGCTTATGCATTAAATGATTTATATGATCTTAAATTTGAAAGAACAGCTTTAGCGCTTATTGGTCAATATGCAGAAAATAAATATGTTGGGCTCCATAGTGGTATTATGGATCAGTTTGCTGTAATTCAAGCAAAGAAGAACGAAGCGATATTATTAAATACAGATACGTTAACTTTTGAATTAATTCCTTTTGAATTAGGAAAATATCAATTAATGATTGTGAACACAAACAAATCACGTGGATTAACTGACTCCAAATATAACCAAAGATATGAAGAATGTATGAGTGCTTTAGATATAGTAAAACCACTTTATCAAATTAAACATTTATGCGGATTAACATCTAGAGAACTTCCGAGTGTTGAAAAACTATTAGATCCAATTGTATTTAAAAGAGTGCGTCACGTAGTTACAGAACAAGAAAGAACAATCTTATCTTCAAAAGCCCTTAAAGAAAATAATATAGAAATTTTTGCTCAAATGATGAATGGATCTCATGAATCATTAAAAAATGATTTTGAAGTAACTGGGCAAGCATTGGATATATTAGTAGAGGCATCTATGAAAGCTGGTGCGATTGGTGCGAGAATGACTGGCGCAGGTTTTGGTGGTTGTATTGTTGCAATTGTTGAAAAAGAAAAAATTAAAACTTATATTGAAGAAACTGGAAAAATCTATGAAAAACAAATGGGAATTATGCCAACATTTTATACAGTAAAAGCTGAAGAAGGCACTCATAAATTATAAGGAGAATTATATGAAAGTATTAGTTGTAGGTGGTGCTGGATATATTGGTAGCCATACTGTTTATGAATTACTTAGAGCAAATCATGAGGTTGTCGTATTAGATAATTTTTCAACAGGTCATAAAGAATTTGTTCCTAAAAAAGCAAAATTATATTTAGGAGATATTACTAAAACAAACGATGTTGAAAATGTTTTTATTCATGAAAAAATTGATGCGGTCATGCATTTTGCTGCAAAAATTATTGTACCTGAAAGTGTCGAAAAACCATTAGAGT
>JBAYAP010000155.1:0-3288 GCA_041669715.1 Acholeplasmataceae bacterium | reverse complement strand
TGCTTCAGCAATTGCATGGGCATCAGATAATGTATTAATTAATGTTGCAACAGGTGCTGTAACACTTCCTGAAGAAGCACGTGAAGCAGTAATATTAACTGCAACAGTTACTAATGGTACAGGCTCAGTTGATGTAGCATTCGAAGTTTCAGTAGGTGCTAGAAGATTAACGACAGATTTATTTATCTCTGAATACATTGAAGGCTCAAGTAACAATAAAGCACTTGAAATCTATAATGGTACAGGTGAAGCTGTTGATTTGACTGGATATTCATTAGTGCTATATTCAAATGGTAGTGCTACTGCTAGTCAAACTTATATTTTAACAGGTACTTTAAATGATGGTGAAGTATTTGTTTTAGCAAATAGTGGAGCAAATGCAGCAATATTAGCTATAGCAGATGCTACGCAAGGATATCCAAGTGTTCCTAACTTTAATGGCGATGACGCTGTTGCTTTATTAAAAGGTGAAGTTGTTATTGACGTTATTGGAGTTATTGGCGTTGATCCAGGTTCTAATTGGCCAGTTGGTACAGGCGCTACAAATGAATATACATTAGTAAGAAGTGATATGGTTCTATCCCCAAATGCTACATTTACAGCAAGCGAATGGGTAGTTTATCCACAAGACACTGTTGATTATTTAGGATCACACGTTCAAAACTAATCATAGTTAATATAAAGTCTTTATCGTTAGTTATATAAAAACTAAAGAACAAAATTTTTTAAAAAGGCTTTAAAACAACAAGATATTTTAAAAGGACTGCAAAAAAAGCGAAATTATATTATATTTCGTGGACTTAGCAGTCCTTTTTTCTTTTAGTTTTTTTAATATATAGTTTAAAACTGTCTTTTTTTTGGTCTGGTTTAAATTTATTTCATCAGATGAATACATTCATATTATATTTATAATATGTTATAATAATAGGTGAAAAGTAGAACATCAAAGGAGTATATAATATGAAAAAAATAATACCAATAATGTTTATAGCTTTAGCGTTTATTTTAGTTGGTTGTGGATTAAACGTTAAATTACCAGATTTAAATGGAGAAACTGAAGCAAACGCAATTGTTTTATTAAAAGATATCACAATAACTGCCGAAGTTGAATACGTACAAGATGAAAATGTTGAAACTGGATATTTTGTAGCATATAAAGATTATGCAATTGGCGATAAAGTAGATACTGATTCAACAGTTACAATTCAAATTGCACAAAATGGTGTCATTTTACCGGATTTATCTGGTAAAACCGAAGCAGAAGCAATTACCACACTTGATGCTTTAGGTTTATCTTATAATATTAATTATGAAGTTAATTATGATCTTCCTGATTATAATTTTAACCGTTATGACATTTATGAAGCAGGCGATAGAATTAGCGTTGATGAAACACTAAATGTTTATATGGTATGGAGCGGATCATATTTACCCGATATTTCTTCAATGTATAAAACTGAAGCAATTGAAGCCCTTGAATATGATTTTATTAAAAATTATGATTTCGAATATGTTATAGATGATAATCAAACTGAAGATATAGTTGCTGGTTATAAGGACTTTGAAGCAGGAGATCCTGCAATTGAAGATGGTACAATTACAGTGCTTCTATATAAAAATAGTTTTAATGATGTAGCAACTTCAATATTCTTTTCTAAGTATTTAGAAGGAACAGGAAATAGTAGAGCATTAGAAATATATAATCCAACGAATGATACAGTTGATTTATCATTATTTCATATTGCAATTCTTCAAAATGGTTCATATGAAATTTCTGCTACGATTTCATTAGATGGTATGCTTGAATCAGGCGAAACTTATACGATTGCTTATAGTGGCTCTTCTCAAGATTTATTAGATTTTGCTGATGCAACATCTAATCGACTTGTTTTTGATGGTAATGATACCATTCAATTAAGATATAGCAATGAAACTTATTTAGATACAATTTATGATTTAGGCGAACAACTTTTTCTAATGACTAATGAATTATTTGTAAGAGATGAAAATACAGTTAAAGGAACACGCGATTTTGTTTTAAGTGACTGGGATGGATATGTCCCTGATTATTATGAAATATTTGGAGATTTTCCTTTTAGTAAACCAGAATCTTTTACAATCAGTGAAGAATATTTATATAATCAAATTGGGTTAACTACGGTTAGTGGTATGGAACAAGTAACATTAGATCATACAACTGATGGTGATACTGCAGCATTTACACCTGGTTATATTAATGATGCTAGAGTTAGATTCTTAGGAACAGATACGCCTGAAACAAATCAACCTTATGATTGGAATACTGCCGAAGATGGTGTTTGGGAAGCTGAACCTTGGGGTCTAGAAGCTAAAGCATATACTTCTAATATATTGTCTAACGCAACCGTTATATATTTGCAAAGTGATCCTGATTTAGGATTTAAAGAAACATATGGAAGAACACTTGCTTATGTTTGGGCTGATGGTGTCATGGTAAATTACGAACTTGTTAAACTTGGATTTTCTCATAATTATTTAAGTACTGATTCGCAAATAGTATTTGAACATAGATATTTATATCGTTGGTTCCAAGATGCTGAAGCATATGCAATAGAAAATGAATTAGGAATACATAGTTAATGAAAGTAGTAGGACGTATTTTATATGCAATGCTTGCTGTGTTTGCTTTTTGGTTTGCATTAAATTATGCTCAAGGAAGAATGCAATTCTTATATTTCGATAAATATGGTAATGAAGCAATTACTTATGAAAATGATGCATTCTTTTATGGCAGTGGCAGAGATTATCGAAGTGATTTAACATTATTTGAAACTGAAGGAAATGGTTATCAAATATCATTTTATGAGGCCGCAGATGTTAAGGAATCATCGGATTCAATAGAAGTATCAACATATGTAAATGCTATATTAAAAAGTGATATGCCAATAGAACAAAATTACTATATAACATTTTCAAATGATAATGAGGAATTATCATTACAATTTTTTCAATTTCAAGGATTGGAGATTTCAATGTTATTAAATGAAAACAATGATGCTTACGGTATATTGTCTTCATTGTTAGTTAATGGCTATGATCAATTTGATCTATATGATGAAGATGATAATTTATTATGGACGAGCACATTTGAAATATTGGGAAGTCAATTTATATTAGAAGACGAACTTATTACATATTATGATGCATTTGGCACATTACCGTTAACTGAATTGACTGATCAACATGTTTATCCGAAATATACACATTCAACAAAAGAATTTATCTCAGTATTATATATTTCTTTGGCAG
>JBAYAP010000154.1:0-3290 GCA_041669715.1 Acholeplasmataceae bacterium | reverse complement strand
TTGTTGGAAATAATGTTTGAAAAAACGAATATGCCAAAACACATACTTTATGTTCCTTGTGAACATATTTTTTTATTTCTTGTTGAACTTGTTTTTGATCAAAAATACGTAAACTTAACAATATATTAATCATGATATATCTCTTTTTATAAATGATTTAGCTAAATCAACCCAAGAAGCAATATATCCATATTTTTCCATAAATTCTTTTATATGTTCTTGATCTTGACATACTTCTTCAGTAACTATGGATATACCATGTCCACCAGTCGGATAAAAATGGGCTTCTACATAACATCCTTTATCTTTTAATGCTTGCATCAAATCAATGCTGTTTTCTACTGGAACAGTGCTATCATCTATAGAATGCATTAAAAAAATAGGTGGCATATTTTCTTTAATTTGATGATCAGCAGATACTTTTTCAATATCTTTAGCGTCAAATTTTTTACCTAATAATTGTTCATATGAATCTATATGTGCAAATTCCGGTAATGTCGATATAACTGGATATATTAATAATCCTTTTTTAAAATGATCACTTAGTTGTGTTAACATTAACGATGCATAATGACCACCAGCTGAAAATCCAATCACAATAATATCCTTAATTTGCGGTAATGCCTTTAGTTTTTTAATTAATTCGATTGCTTCATCCATAATTTGAGGATAGAGCAGTTTTGTTTCCCTATAATAAAAAATAGCAGCATGGATATCAAGTGTCATAAAAGTATTTGCTACAGGCATTGCTTCTCTTTCAGATGTATATGCATAACCACCACCAGGTAATATTAATAAAATATCTCTTTTTTTCTCATCTTTTAAGATGATATCACAATAATTATTTGATGCTAATTCAATTTTCATCACTTTCTCACCTCATATTATAATTATACAACGTTTACAATAATTATAAAAGCACCTAATAATTTGACAAGTCCTATCTTATGAGATATCATATTGATAGATATCTATATTTAAATATTTCTATATGGAGGCATATTTATGGATGAAACCTACGCATTAATTTTTAAAGCATTATCCGATGAAAATCGACTTAAAATTCTTAAATTGTTAATATCTGGTGAAACATGTAGTTGCAAACTAATTGATCAACTACCCATTTCTCAACCTACACTATCTTATCATTTAAATTTATTAAACAAATCAGGATTGACCACATCTTATAAAGATGGTACTTGGCATAAACATCATGTAAACACTGATGTTATTGATGACGTTATTTCTTATTTAACAAAATTAAAACAATCCATGAAATCTTGTAATTTGTAAAATGTGTGTAAAACAAATAACATTCAAGTCTTAATACTTGTAGGATCTTTTATCATATTATATAGTTAAGTGAATAAACATACTTAATACAAGGAGAAATGAATGAAAAAAATAACTGTTGGTTATGTTTGCGTGCATAATAGTTGCCGCAGTCAAATGGCTGAAGCTATTACTAAAAAATTATTTTCCGATTTTTTTATTGCTTATAGCGGTGGCACTGAAACTAAACCTCAAATTAATCAAGACGCTGTAAAAATCATTAAAGACCGTATAGATGTTGATATGAATTTAACACAAAACTCTAAACTTATTGATGAATTACCAAATGAACTAGATATACTTATTACGATGGGCTGCCATGTTGAATGCCCCTTTATACCCTGTAAATTTAGAGAAGATTGGGGATTAGAAGATCCTAGTGGTCTCGATGATGACGCTTTTATCAAAACTGCTGATATGATTGAAGAAAAAATTAAATCTCTTAAAAAGCGTATTTTAAATAAAACAATTGACCTATCATAATCTTTAGTTATAAAAATCAAAAAGTAAGCAATAATTTGCTTACTTTTTTTTATTAATCTGTTGGTTTTCCATTCAAATAAGCTTCTATTGCTTCAACATCTTTATCACCACGTCCCGATAAGTTAACAATAATAATCTTATCTTTATCTAATGTTGGAGCAAATTTCATCACATACGCAATAGCATGTGCTGATTCAATAGCTGGAATAATACCTTCAACCCTTGATAACTCTAAAAATGCATCAACAGCTTCTTGATCTGTGCAACTTTCATAAGTTGCTCGTTTAATATCTTGCAAGAATGCATGTTCTGGTCCAACCCCTGGATAATCAAGACCTGCTGATATTGAATATACCGGTAGTACTTTCCCGTTTTCATCAAATATCGCTTTTGTATTCATACCATGCAAAACACCTTCAGTACCCATCGTCAATGTTGCTGCATGTTCTTTAGTATTTAAGCCTTTACCTGCTGCTTCAACACCAATAATTTTAACTTGTTCATCTTTCAAAAAATCAGTAAATAAACCAATAGCATTTGATCCACCACCCACACAAGCAACTAAGTAATCTGGTAATCGATGTTCTTTTTCTAATATTTGTATTTTTGCTTCTTCACCAATGATTTTTTGAAAATATTTTACAATAGTTGGATAGGGATGAGGACCAACTGCACTTCCAAGTAAGTAAAATGTATCATCAATACGATTAACCCATTCATTAATCGCGTAATCTACTGCATCAGCTAATGTTTTAGTACCTTGTGTTACAGGTGTAACTTTAGCTCCTAACATTTCCATTCTAAAGACATTTAACCGTTGTCTTTGCATATCTAACTCACCTTGAAATACTTCACATTCCATACCAAACATTGCGGCTGCAGTTGCTGATGCAACCCCATGTTGTCCCGCCCCTGTTTCAGCAATGATCCGTTTTTTACCCATACGTTTTGCTAATAATATTTGTCCAATCGTATTATTAATCTTATGAGCACCCGTATGATTTAAATCTTCTCTTTTTAAATATATTTTTGCTCCGCCAAGTTTTTTAGTTAATTGTTCAGCATAATATAATGGACTAGGGCGTCCTACATAATCTTTTAAATAATATTTAAATTCCTTAATAAATTCAGGATCTTGGATGGCTTTATTAAATTCAGTTTCTAATTCATCTAATGCGAGTATTACTTGAGGTGGCACAAATTGTCCACCAAATCTTCCAAATTGTAATTTCATGTCGTTTTTTCCTTTTCTTTTATTTTTTTTATGTTCGTTGTAAAATGATATTTACTGTTTATTTTATTATGTAATTTTAGATCTCTTCAAGGTCCCATTTTAATACCTCCTTTTATATAAAAAAAAGCCCCTTATGCTAATAAGCATAAAGGACGAATATATCGTGGTACCACCTTATTTTAGTTCTTATATAGAACCCTCATCAGATACAATTATATCTTAACTCTATAACGGGAGTACC
>JBAYAP010000153.1:0-3303 GCA_041669715.1 Acholeplasmataceae bacterium | reverse complement strand
GTTTCTAATTTCACTTTTAAATGAACAGCATCAGCCATCATTTTTGGTACAATTTGTTTCATTTCTTCTAATTCATGTTCTGGTACTTGCAAGATAAGTTCATCATGTACTTGTAAAAGTATTTTACTTTGTTTTTTATTTTTCTTTAAATAACGATATAAATCAATCATTGCTTTTTTCAAAATGTCAGCAGCACTACCTTGAATAGGTGCATTTAGCGCAGTACGTTCACCAAAAGCACGTTGCATAAATACTGAAGATTTTAATTCTGGAATATAACGTCTTCGATTCATAATAGTTTCAACATATGTATGTTCTTTCGCAAAAGCAACAACATCTTCCATATATTTTTTAATTTCGGGATATAAGTTTAAATATTCATCAATAAACTTTTGAGCTTCTTTAGGTGTTACATGAATATCTTCTGATAAACTCCATGCTCCAATACCATAAATAATACCAAAATTAACTGCTTTAGCAGCACGTCTCATTTCAGAATTAACTTCGTCTTGATGAAAAATTGCTTGAGCTGTCTTTGTATGAATATCTTCATGAGCATTAAAAGAATCAATAAGTTGTTTGACATTTGCAACATCTGCTAAAACACGTAATTCAATTTGAGAGTAGTCAGCACCTAAAAAATACATATCGTTTTTAGGGATAAATAACCTTCTTATTTCTCTTCCCTCTTCTGTTCGAATCGGAATGTTTTGTAAATTAGGATCTAACGATGATAATCTTCCAGTTGTTGTTAAAGCTTGATTATAAATTGTATGTACTTTACCATCATCAAATAAATTTTGTTCAATGCCTACAATATATGTAGAATATAATTTAGTTAATTGTCGATATTCGGAAATCAATGGAATGATAGGATGTGCATCACTCAATTGATTTAACACTTCAGCATTTGTTGAATATCCAGTTTTTGTTTTTTTACCATTTGGTAATCCTAATTTTTCAAATAGAATTTCTCCTAATTGTTTTGGACTTGATACTGTAAAATTTACACCTGCTAATTCAATAATTGCTTTTTCTATTGTTGAAATACGTTGTTCTAAGCCCTTTTTTTGTCGCTGTAGTTCGTTTTGATCAACAAGTAGACCTTCATACTCCATTTCTGCTAAAACCTCTGAAAGAGGCATTTCAATGTCATTTAACAAAGATAATTGTTCTTGCTCTTCTAATGATTTTAACATTTGATCATGAAGAAAAAAGATTGCTTTTGCTTTAGATGCTACATGTTTTTCATAAAATTCTTTTAAAGGTAATCCTTTTTTAGCACCTTTACCATAAACTTGTTCATCGTATTGCATGTCTTCATAATCAAAGGCTGCGACAATACGTTTAAATTCTTCTTTTCCTAAATGTGAATTAATAAGATAAGCTGCAATTAATAAATCAAAAGTAACCCCTTCAATATCTTTTAATTGCCACATTAAAAATACTTTAATAGCTTTATAATCATAAACATATTTTTCTTTTTTTTCATCTAATAAGTAATCAGTGAAAACTGTTGAACTTAGCGCATATAAAGGATCTAAAAAATAATGATTTTTACCATCTGATAAACCAATACCCCATAAATCAGCTTTATGATAATTATAATCTCCAAATTCAAAATGAACTGCAAGTTTTTGTTTTAGTACTTTTTTAAGATCACCATCATTAAAGATTTCAGTAGGTTCCCATAATTCAACAACTTGTGGCTGATCCATTCTTTTTACAAGCCCATGTAAATCAAATGATTGAAAAAATTTTGTTAAAGCTGCATAATCAGCTTCTTCTTTTTGAATTGTTTCAACATTTTCATCAATATTTGCATATAGATCAATAGTTACAAGATCTTTACTCATAAATGCAAGATCTTTATTATCTCTTATTCTTTCACCAAGTTTTCCGTTTATTTCATCTTGATGTTCATATAAGTTTTCAATAGTTTGGTATGTTTTTAATAGTTTAATTGCTGTTTTTTCACCAACCCCAGGCACACCTGGAATATTATCTGATGAATCACCCATTAACGCTTTAAGATCAATGATTTGTTCATGTGTTAATTCATATTTTTCTACCAATGCTTTTGGATCATAATCATCAACTTCTTGCATACCACGTTTTAATAAATGCACAGTCACTTGATTATCAACAAGTTGTAACATGTCACGATCTGATGTATATACATCAACAAAATAACCTTTATCACTTGCTTGTTTCGCTAAAGTACCAATGATATCATCTGCTTCATAACCAGGTTTAAAATATAACTTCACACCACTTAATTTAATATAATCAAAAATCATTGGAATTTGTTGTCCCAGTTCTTCTGGCATTTTTGCTCTTCCAGCCTTATAGGCTTCATATTTTAAATGACGTTTTGTTGGTTCTTTTGTATCAAAAGCAACCAAAACATCTGTCGTATCATCTGTTACAATTTTTTCAAACATCCCAACAAAAGCAAAAAGGGCATTGGTGTAAACACCATTGCTTGATTGCATGAGTTTTGCGCCAGGATATGCTGTTGCATAGTACGCTCTAAACATGATTGAATTGCCATCAATTAACGTAATTTTCTTCATTTAGCGTCTCCTTTTTATTATTTTATCATGTATAATTATGAACATTTTCCACAATTAATGTGGATAACCTAATGAAAAAGGATCAACGAATCCTAAATTGACCCTTGTTTTTTCCCTTACCTTTTTTCTGTTTTTGTTGAAATGCTTGGCCAGGATTTTTACTCATTTGTTCAAGTTTATTCTCATCCATATTAGACATTTGTTTCATCATTTTTGTTTGTGCTTCAAAGGCTTGTCTTAAACGATTAACATCCGCAACCTGCATGCCCGATCCATTAGCAATTCTTTGTCTTCTTCGACTTGAAGAATCAATAAGTTTAGGATCTTTTCGTTCTAATTCTGTCATCGATTGAATAATAACACTCATTTTATCAAATTGTTTATCATCAACTTGGGAAGCTGCATTTTTAAGTTGTCCCATACCTGGAATAAATCCTAATATTTTAGAAACAGAACCCATACGCTTAATCATTTTAAACTGTTTCATTAAATCATTATAGTTAAAAGTATTATTCATTAATTTTTCCATCATGTTTTGTGCTTCATCTTCATCAATAGATTCTGTTGCTTTTTCAATTAATGTTAATACATCGCCCATACCAAGGATACGTGACGCCATACGTTCAGGATGGAATACTTCAAAACTATCCATTTTTTCACCACTTGATGAAAACTTAATCGGTATACCTGATACTTCTCTAATAGATAATGCTGCACCACCACGCGT
>JBAYAP010000152.1:0-3321 GCA_041669715.1 Acholeplasmataceae bacterium | reverse complement strand
ATCATAAATTATATTTACATATGGCATATAATCCTGATAAAGATGGAGATTATACAAATGGTCAACCAGGCTTTATCTATCAATGGGATATGTTTGCAGAACAACTTATGATGTATTTATTTGTTGCTAATAAGAATCCTAATGAAGCGTTTAAACTTTATCAGGATTTTAAAAGAGATGTTGTAACTGATGGAAAGCATCAGTTTATAATGACACCAGGAAATACGCTTTTTGTTTATCAATTTCCATTAGCATGGTTAAATTTAAAAGATGTTGTTGATCATCAAAATGTATCTTGGTTTGAAAATGCAAAACAAGCAACACTTAATCATCAACAATGCAGTTTAGATTTTAAAGATACTTATAAAACATTTTCAACTTCATTTTTTGGGTTTACGGCTTCTGATACGCCAAAAGGTTACCGTGTATTTAAAGGATTGCCAAATGTAGATAATAAACTAGTAACTGATGGCACTGTATCACCTTGTGGTCCCTTAGGATCGTTTCCTTTCACACCTGAGATTTCATATCAAGCTTATTTGGATATGCTTAATATTAAAGGATTATATGGACCTTATGGATTCTTTGATGCGTTTAATTTTGAAAATAAAGAAGTTTGGATTTCAAAAAGATATTATGGCATCAATCAAGGATTAATATTATTGATGACAGATGCAGCCACACAGCAAAGTGTTTATCAAGCATTTATGAGTCATGAGCAAATCATTAAGGGAATGGAAGTGCTCCAATGGAAAAAAATATAAAATGGTTTAAAGATGCTGTAGTTTATCAAATTTATCCATTAAGTTTTAAAGATTCAAATAATAATGGTATTGGCGATATTAAAGGCATTATATCAAAGTTAGACTATTTGAAAAATTTAGGTGTTGATGTTATTTGGTTATCTCCAGTTTATCAATCACCAATGCTTGATAATGGATATGATATTAGTAACTATCTAGAAATTAATCCAATATTTGGTTCATTAGATGATTTGAAAGAACTAATTAAGCAAACGCATGATATGCATATGAAACTTGTTATGGATTTAGTTATCAATCACACATCAGATCAACACGAATGGTTTAAAAAAAGCATTCAAAATCATTTAACATATCAAGATTACTATATATGGCGAGATCAACCTACAGATATAGACTCTATTTTTGGAGGATCTGCTTGGACATATAACCAAGAAAGAAATGCTTATTATTTTCATTTATTTGCAGAAAGTCAACCAGATTTAAATTGGCGTAATCAAGCAATGCGTCAAAATATATATAACATGATTAATGTGTGGCTTGACATGGGTATTGATGGATTTCGACTTGATGTGATTGATTTAATTGGAAAAGATATTGACCACAAAATATTGTCTAATGGTCCTTACTTAGAAACTTATTTAAAAGAACTTTATGATACATGTTTTAAACATAGAGATATTATGACTGTTGGTGAGACTCCTGGTTTATCCATAGAAAGAGCATCAGAACTTACAGATAGTAAAAATCCATATTTAGATATGGTATTCCAATTTGCACATATCGGACTTGATGAAATGCCAGGTAAAGGTAAATGGGCATTAAAAACTTTGGATTTGCTTGAATTAAAACAAACATTTAATAAAGTGCAACAAACATTTTATAAAAAAGGATGGAATGCATTATTTCTAGCTAATCATGATCAGCCTAGAGCATTACATCGATATGGTTCATCTATTTATCCAAAAGAAAGTGCAAAAATGCTTGCAACGCTCATTTATGGTATGCAAGGGACTCCGTTTGTTTATCAGGGTGAAGAGATTGCTATGACAGGTGTTGAGTATGATGATATTATTAAATATCGAGATATTGAGACTTTACAAATATACGATATTTTATTAAAACAAGGCATACCTAAAAAAGAAGTTATGAAATCTATTCATGCTAAAGGGCGAGATAATTCAAGAACACCTTTTCAATGGGATGATACAGCGTATGCAGGCTTTAGTACACATCAACCGTGGTTAGATGTTAATCCTAATTATAAAACGGTAAATGCAAAAAAAGACTTAGCATCAAAAGATAGTGTATTTATGTATTTTAAATCATTATTTCAAATAAGAAAATTGCATGAAGCATTTACTTTAGGAAATTTTGAAATTTATCAAATTGAAAACAAAAAACACTTTAGTTATTATAGAACTTACAAGGATGAGAAATATTTGATTATCTGTTCATTTTCAAATACATCATTTAGATTTGATTTACCACATGAAAATTTCGAAGTTTTACTTTCAAATTATCAACAGTTTGATTTACATAAATCAAATGAAATACCACCATATTTTTCATGTATTTTAAAGATTGGAGCTTAAATAAATGCCAACAATAAAAGATGTTGCAAAAAAAGCAGGTGTGTCTATATCTACCGCCTCATATGCTTTAAATAATGTACCAAGTGTACATCCAGAAACAAAACAAAGAATATTAGATGCTGCCAAAGAATTAAATTATTATCCTAATGGTATAGCTAGAAATTTAAAAACGAAAAAAACCGGTAATGTTGGTGTATTTGTTTATGGATTTAGTGGTCCGATTTTTAGTAATGTCTTAGAAGGTATTAGACAAACTTTACAAGAATATGGATTTAATATCATTGTTAGTTCTGGAAAATCTTCAGAAAATTTATTAAATGAACGGCAAGTGGATGGGGCAATTATTTTTGATAATAATCTTACAGATGAATGTCTAAAAAATTATGCAGCACATGATTTTCCAATTATTTTATTAGATAGAAATCTTGAAGGGAAAAATATTTATACTTCAGTGATTGATAATGAAAATATTGTTTATCAATTTATTATGAAAATGATTCAAAAAGGTTATAAAGACTTTGGTTTTTTAAGCGGTCCTTTGGATGCATTTAATAACAATCGTCGTTTTGATGGATTTCAAAAAGCATTAAATGATGGCCATATTGAAAAACATGTTTATTATCAAGGTGATTTTACAACTGAAAGTGGTTATAAAATTGGTAAAGAAATTATTAAAAACAAACATATTCCAAGATTTATTTACTGCGCAAATGATGAATCTGCAATTGGATTAATGAAAGCATTAAAAGAAGTAAATATACGTATTCCAGAAGATGTTGCTTTAGCTGGATTTGATAATATATATTTAGGTGAATATTTAACACCTAAATTAACAACTATTGGGATTGATCACGTTGAATGGGGTCGTAATGTTGCTCAAGCAATTTCTGAATTGATTAAAAATAAAACAATTGAATCATTTGACCATCCTGATGGACAAATTATTATGAGAGAATCTTGTTAGT
>JBAYAP010000151.1:0-3343 GCA_041669715.1 Acholeplasmataceae bacterium | reverse complement strand
TTGTTGATAAATATGAAGGCTATATGGAAGGGGTGACATCAGATGAAGAAACTGACGAAGATTAAATTAGTCAATTGGCATTTATTTGCAAATCAAACGATTGTCATTAATGATAATGCACTTTTATCTGGTGAAAATGGTTCAGGTAAATCAACATTACTAGATGCCATCCAATATTTACTTGTTGGTGGCCGTAGTGGTGCGAAATTTAATGTTGCAGCAACTGATGATGCAAGACGTACTTTAGAAGGTTATATTCGCGGTAGAATTGGTGCTGAAAATAAAGAGTATTTACGAAATGGCGATGTTATTTCTCATATAGCTTTGGAATTTTTCGATGAACAAAGCAAAAAATACTCAACGATTGGTGCTGTTTTAGATTTACCAAAATCAAGTAGTTTAAAAGAACGATTTTATTTACTTGATAATGTATCTATTCATGATAATTTATTTTTAGATAAGAAATATCCAAGAGATTATAAGTCAATGAAGGCTTATTTAAAAACTTTAGATATTGAGTTTGAACCTTTTGAATCACAAAAAAAATATAGAGAAACACTTGCTAGATTTTTTGGTTTAGATGCAACAAAATATGCTAAGATTTTACCAAAAGCATTAGCGTTTAGATCTATTGACTTACAACAATTTGTATTTGATTTTTTACTTGATGATGACCCAATCGATATTCAATCACTAAAAAATAATGTTTCACAACTTAAAAAAGTTGAAGCACAAATTCAACACGATAAAGAAAAATTAGAAAAACTTGATCAAATTAATCAAGTTGGTGAAGATATTATTTTAAACAAAGAACAAAAAGAGATCAATCAATTAGTTGATCAATTTAATTGGATTGAAAAAAGAGAAGCATTTATTAAAGAAAATGAATCAAAACTTGTTGGTATAGGTAAGCAATTAGATTATTTAAGAGAAGCTAAAGCGCAAATTGATGCTCAAATCGATGAAAATGAACAATCAATATTAAATCTTGAACGTGCTAAAAATGATAGCGACTTATCAAGAACGCTTCAGTCATACCAAGATGCTCTTTATAAAAAGGGTGGCGAATATGATCAACAAAAAGAAATTATTGCACAATTAAGACAATTGCTTGATAAAGAATTTCAAACATTAAAAGAGCTTTTATCATATTTACCAAATACATCAATGAAAGCATTTGTAAATTATTATCAAACACATATGGATCAACTTGATGCATCTGAATTGTCAAATCTATTACAAATTTTAAGTGAAGATGTGCAATCATTGCTTCAAGCCTATCATACAGAACGTGATAAAGTTGAAAAAGAAAAACAAGAGTTATCAATACTCATTAATCAATCAAAACAAAAAATTAGTCAATTAAAAAGACATGTGAAAACATATCCCTTCTATGTTGAAAAACTTATTCGCACATTAGATGATGAACTAACAAATTATTATCAAAAAGAAATTAATGTTCAACCTTTATGTGAATTAATCGAAGTAAAAGATGAATTATGGCGAAATGCATTAGAAGGCTATTTAGGGAATCAACGTTTTGATATCATTGTTGACCCAAGATATTTTAATGATGCGCTTGAAATATATGATCGCGTAAAATTTGAACAAAAAATTTATGGTGTTGGCTTAGTTAACACGCAAAAGTTAGAATCAATCGATGAACCGGCAGAAGGTATGCTAGCTTCTAAAATTACATCTGAACACCGTTATGCTAGAAATTATGCAACGATGTTATTAAATGGTGTTGCTTGTGTCCTAGATGTAAAAGAACTTAAAAATTATCGAAGATCAATTACACCGACAGGTATGACTTATGGTAATTATACAGCGCGTCAATTAAATCCTAGAAGTTATGAAATACCATTTATTGGAACACAAGCCACACAAATACAATTAGAAAAAGAAGCAATTGTATTAGCTGATTTAGAAGAAAAGATTAATAAACTTTATGATTTGACAGATCAACAAACAAAAATTGTCCGTTTATTAAATCAATCAAAGAGTAATCAATTAATTCATCAAGGTCAAATTAGATATTTGGATTTAATTAAACAAACGAGAAGAGAATATACTCAAATAGAAGATCAAATCTCATCTTTAGGCAAAGATCAAAGTCTTGAACAATTAGAAAGTCAAATTGATAAAGCAAAAGATAACAGAAAAGAATTGCGCCAACAATCTGATAAACTTGTCGGTAAAATTGCTACTCAAAGAGATGATCGTCAACGTATTATGGATTTAGTTGAGGATATTCAAATAAAGCTAGAGGAATTCATGAAATCGCAAAAAGAATTAAGTCAAAAATATCCTGAAAAATTATCAATTGCAAATACACAATTTTATGCATTAAAAAATCGATTTACTCAAGATCATGATAAAATCACATCTTATTTATCTGAATCATCAGCAACATTAAATTCACAAATTGCAAAAGCTGAATTTTCATTACAAAGTTTAATGAAAAACTTTAACATAACACATCACTTTGGTGCTGAGCCTGCACTTTCAGAATTAGATGTTTATGAACAAGAAGCAAACAAAATTAGAAATAATGATCTTATTAGATATGAGCAAGAAGCAACAGACCTTCGTAAGAGTTCAGAAATCGGGTTTAAAGAAGAGTTTGTTGGTAAGCTTAGAGCAAGTATCGAAAATGCGCAACAACAAATTGCTGAGCTTAATTATGCGTTAACTGATAAAACGTTTGGTAGTGATTCATATCAATTAATCTATAATGCCAGTGATGATCCTGATTATAAATTGTATTATGATATTATTATGAGTAATCAAGCAATTGAAAAACATACGTTATTTACAGAAAATTTATCAAAACGAAAAGAAACAATTTTATCAGAATTATTTGAAAAGATTGCGTCTAATAATCCAGAATATGATCAACTAACTTATAAGTTTTTAGATTATAGAAACTATATGGCATATGATATTGAAGTAACAAATAGCAATGGTAATAAATCACTATTTTCTAAAGTATCTCGAGAAAAGAGTGGTGGAGAAACACAAGTACCATTCTATATCGTTATTGCAGCATCATTCCAACAACTTTTATCAAGAAATAAACGTATTGATTCAGGTTGTATCGTTTTATTTGATGAAGCATTTAACAACATGGATGAATCAAGAATTGATGCAATGATGAAATTTTATAATAGTTTATCTATTCAATTAATTATTGCAGTACCACCACAAAGAGTATCAAATATTATTAATTATGTGAATACGAGTTTAGTTATTGTTAAAGATAATGACTATGCGATTGTTGAAACGTTTAATGACGAACGTTTACTAGGTGTATAAAGGAGAAGAAGATGAAAGAAATTAC
>JBAYAP010000150.1:0-3345 GCA_041669715.1 Acholeplasmataceae bacterium | reverse complement strand
TTGTTTACTTATAATCTTCTGGTTACCTGGATCTATAAGTTTTTTTCTTTTATCCTTGTTATAATATTTGTACAAGAATTATAGAAATCGTGTATTGTTAAAATGTTATATTTTAAGAGGTTTCCAATCTGCGTCTATTAAATTTTATCGTTTTAAAGATTTAGTAATTCATAATGCATTGTCTGTTTTTAATAGTTTGTTAAGCATGTTATTTTTCGTTATAAAGATTGGTAACATAATGAGGTCAATTAATTAGTCAAGGCTTAAAGTTCGTCGATTTAGGATGTATGACTATTAAGTTTTAAAGAACACTCCAGCTTAATGATCATCAAATAATTTTAATTTTTTAATACACATTTAGCTTTAAAAGAACAATGAATTGATTCTGTAAAATTTGCTAAACTTTGAATACATTTATTCATGTTTTTGTTCATTATATTTTCTTAAATTATGCAGAGTTTTTTGATGTAGTATTTAATAGATTTTTTAACTGTTAAGTAAGGAATAATTTTGATGCATAATTGCTATGAACTAAAGCAATTATTTAACTGTTGTGTTCTTGTTTTTAAGCAATGTTATAGATTATTATTTTTAAAAGTGTTTTCTTTTTTCTGTGAGTTCTTGTGTTTCGATTTTAACAATATATTTAGTAATGCATCTTAAATTGATATTGATAATTAATCTGTTTTTATTTATGGATTAATGTCTAATATTAAAAATAAATGGTATTAATATTTTTCATTGCATTAGTATTAATGCTTTTGAAATTCAAAAGTGCTCATTAATATTTGATAACAATAATCAATTATATATATAAAAAAAATGAATTCTTAAATTCAATAAGTAATTTTTATAATTCATTAATTTATCTCATATTATATTTTTTTGTTTGGTCGTAAAACATATATATGTTGGTTTTTAATCATTAGATAACTACAATAGATTGGGTAACATTAATCTATATTAAATGGTTAATTAAATGATGATATAACGCTCTTAATTATTAGTGTCATATAATCACTATGTGGTCAACATATAATAATTGTATTTTGCTTATTTTTAGCTTTTATAAATCTATAAATATCTAGTGTAAATTTTGCTCAATTTTTAATATTTTTTTAATGTATTAAATTATCATATTATCTAAATCTAGTGTCAAAAATATTTTAGTTTTTTTGAGAGTTTTTTTATATGTCTTTATGGAATTATTTAAACATTAAACTTGTTAATAAATTCTAAAATCAATATTATAAATGCTGCAGGTTTTTATATATTAATATATCTTATTTAAATAGAATTTAAAATGATTTTTGACACTTAACTTTGTTTCTGTAAATATGTTTTACTTAAATAAAAAACACTTCATATTTATTTAATAAGCATCATAAATTATAAACAAAAAAAGGAATCTTTAAATTCAAGGTGACATATTAAAGGTTCCTTTGAAACTTAATTTAATTTGATATTAAAAAAATCACAAATATTTCTTGTTAATTTATCGTACACATTTATCAATAGACATGCATCATAATAAATATAAGATGATTGTTTTTCTAATCCTTTAATATGATCTATGACCATATATTCTGGTACTCATAATTGTCTGGTCATATTCAGTGTATTATTTTAACTGTTAGAAATTATTTATTTTTTTAGTTAAAAAAATCTATTAAAATCTTGTTATGTTTATCATATGTCAATCGGCATATTCATTTAAATTTGCTGCTAAAACTACCATCTTTTTTCGTAGCTTTTTTAGCAGTAGCAAAAAAAATAACTTGATCAAAATTTAGAATTTCTTATACTGATTTTTTGATTGTCTGTGCTTGTTCTAAGTGAAAGTATACTTAATCATTTTAAAAAAAGAATTACCTATTTCCACGAGTTTCTTTTAACAAATTTAAACATTATATTTTTTAATAAATCCTAAAATCAATATTAAAAATTATATGGTTTTTTCATATATTTATTTATGTGTTGTAATAAAATTTAAAATTGATTTTTAATGCTTAAATGTATTTAAACAAATCCTTTTTTTAAAAAATGAGAAGTACTTGTTTTTATGTAATTAACATAATTAATTATAGGCATAAAAAAAAGGAATCTTTAAATTCAAGGAGGAATGTTAAAGGTTCCTTTAAAACTTAATTTAATTTGATATTTAAAAAATCACAAATATCTTTTGTTAATTGATCTGGTACATCTACTAACGGTGAGTGGCCGCATGGATCATAGACAATATATGTTGATTGTTTTTCTAATGCTTTGACATTATCTAATACCATATATTCTGGGACTGTGATATCTTGTTTACCCCAGGTGTGTAATATTTTTGCTTTCACCTTTGTTATATTATTTGTACCGGCATTATAGAAATTGTGAATAGCTGACATATTTTGATTTGCAAGTGCCCAATCGGCATCCATTAAATTTCGTTGTTTCAAAGATTCATTTATCCATAATGTATTGTCTTCTTTTGTTGGTTTATTAACTGTGTAAATAGTCTTTTCGAAGATTGTGCTAATAAGGTCAAAATTGCCGTTTTTTTGTGCTTCTAATAATGGTTTGACCTGTACTTCATCTTTACCCATTTCTTCAGGAGATGCGTAAGTTTGACCGACAAGTGGATAACCTTTTTCATCTTTTTTAAAGATTGGATAACCACGATGAGTTGATGCATTAATCAAGACTAAATGATTAACAGATTCAGGATGTAATGCTCCAAGTTCTAGTGCAACACTACCACCTAATGACCAACCAATAATATCTGCTTTTTCAATACTTTTAGCTTTCATGAACAAATAGATATCTTCTGCAAAATCTGCTAAACTTTTAATTCGTCTATAATATGTTGAATCACCATATCCTCTTAAATCAGGTGCAAGAACTTTCACATTTCTTGGTAATCTTTGTAACAGTGGTGTAAAGAATAAACTTGATGAAAAATTACCATGAACTAAAATGATTGTTTGATCACCTTGTCCTTGTTCTAAGTAATGGTATACTTCGCCATTTTTTAAAACGACTTGTCTTTTTTCCATGAGTTTTTGTGCCCCCATTTAAATGTTGTATTTTGTATCTAATGCGTTAACGAAACCTAAAATTAATGTTGTAAACAATAAAGGTTTTTCATACATTGCTGCATGTCCTGCGCCAGGGATTAAAATATATTCTGAATCTTTAATGTGTGCGTGTAAATATTTTTGATTTGGAATTGGTGTTAAGTAATCTTCATCAGCAGAAACAATTAATGTAGGTGCTGTTATTTTATCTAATTCAGCTCTTGCATCATAGTTTTCAGCACTGTTTGTCAAACGTTCCATAGCGTCTAAAAATTCAGGATTT
>JBAYAP010000149.1:0-3348 GCA_041669715.1 Acholeplasmataceae bacterium | reverse complement strand
TGCAATTTTTATTTTGGTGCTTTATGGAACATTTAGAACATCGGTTTTAAAAGCAAACCATTATCAATTATTTGTTAAATCAATTAAAAATAGTCGTTGGAATGCTTACTATGTTGTTGATAAAAAAGAACGCATTAAAGATATATCTTCAAGTGTATTAATTGAGTTGAACATGGAAAAAGATGAAGTGATTGGAAAAAAATTGTTTTCAGTTTTTAATCAATCTATTCGATTTACAAAATTTAATAGCAAAGAAATTAATAATAGACAATTAGAAAATTATTATGCTGAATATAAAAAACTTGCAAAAATTGGTGATCAAGAAATTCAAGAATTATCGTTTTTAAACAATGAAGGAGATCCTGTCATTTTACATATGGTTATGCAACCCGTTTTTATTATGGGTAAATATAAAGGTAGAATTTGTGTTGGTGAAAAGAAAACAGATTTTGATTTATTAGCCGTAGAAAAAGAATTGAATTCTAGAAATAGTGAATTAGAAAGCATTAGACATAAGTTTATAGCAACCCTCGATTTAAGTGAAGAAGGTTTATTTTATATTGATTTAGATGAAAGAAGTATATGGGCAAGTGATCATTTAGTTGAAACGTTGCACTTACCTGGCAATACTTTAGATTTAACTGATTTTAGAAGATTAATTGAAGCTGAGGACTTAAAAAAGTATTTGGCTTTATTAGGCGAATTAAGCATGAATAAAAGACAGTATCAAATGTCATATAGAATTATGGTTGAAGGCAGATATTTGTGGTTTAAAGAAAAAGGGATTCGATTATTTGAAGACCAAAATACATCAACTATTATGGGCACATTAAAACCGCAAAAAACAAAACACTTCCAAGCTTCAAATATTGACGAATTGGATTTATTAAAAGATCATAATGAGTTTATGCTTCATATGCATAAATTATTTAAAGATGGTAGATACTTTCAATGTATGGTCTTTAGATTGAAAAATATGCAATATATTAATGAATCACATGGTCGTGAAGTTGGTAATATGCTTATGGCAGAATACATTAAAAAAATGCGTATGAATTTTATTACTGAAAGTGGCGGTATTTATCGGATTTCAGGAATTGAGTTTGCTGTTTTATTAACAGATCCTCGAAAAATTGATGTTTTAGAAAATGGTACTGCATCTAATCCTAAATTTTTAAATCTTGATATGCAATATGGCTCTATACACGCGGAACTTGAAGTGTTTGCAGGTATTGCAGTTGGTGGTAGTGATGCATCAGAAGAACATGAATTATATCAATGTGCTATTCAAGCAATTAAGATTGCTGAAAATCCTAAGTTTATCGCACAAGTATGCTATTACAAGGATATTAACGTATGAAACAAGATATAAGAAAATTAATGATAGAACTTAGAAAAAAAATTGATGTATCGTCTAAAATAGTCTATCAAGAAACAATAATTAATAAGATTAAAAATGATATCAATTATCAACATGCAAAAAGTGTTGCTATTTATATGCCATTGGCCTATGAAATCGATTTACGATCATTATGTAATGATGATAAGATATTTTTAATACCAAGAGTTGATGGCAAGCATATGGTATTTGTTAAATACTATAAAGACATGAAATACATACCTTCAAGTTTTGGAGTTAATGAACCAAGTAAAGATGAAATAATTTATGATAAAAAAATTGATTTTATGATTATTCCAGCACTTGCAATATCTAAAACATTTGATCGCATAGGTTATGGAAAAGGTTATTATGATCAATATTTATCTTTAAATAGACCGCACCATGTAATGGGTGTAATTTATCCTTTTCAAGAAATAGAAGCATTTGAAGTATCTTCAAATGATCAAAAAATTGATGGATATTATATAGGAGATTTATGAATACTGCATTAATTGTTGCTGCCGGCACGGGACGTCGTTCTGGATTAAGCGAATCTAAAATATTATATAAAGTAAATAATAAACCACTTTTTATGTTTAGTGTGGATTTATTTAAGCAATTAGGTTTTGATGTTGTTTTAGTTGTATCAGAACAAGATTTTAATATTGTACAATCTTATATTGATCAGGATGTTAAGCTTATATTAGGTGGAGCTACGAGAGTTGAAAGTGTACGTTTAGGATTAAAAGTTGTGCAAACACCCTATGTATATATACATGATGCAGCAAGACCGATGGTTGATAAAGAAAGTGTCTTAAAATTAATGCAGGCTTTAGAAATAAAAGATGCTGCATGTCTATTTGAAAAAGTAACACAAGCACTTAAACATTATGATGGAAAAAGGTTATTAACAAGACAAAGAGATGAATATCTTCTTGCGCAAACACCTCAAGCCTTTTTAACTGAAAAAATAAGATTTGCTAGTTTAAGAAATGAAGAAATATTTGATGATGATCTTTCTTTATATCAAAGTTTTTATCCAGATGATGAGATTGAAATCATTATGAATGAACACCCCAATCCTAAATTAACATTTAAAGAAGATTTTGATTATTTTAAATTAAAAATCGAAGGTGATGGCATGAGGATAGGACATAGTTTTGATTTACATCAATTAGTTGAAGATAGACCACTAATATTAGGCGGTATTCATATTGAGTATGAAAAAGGACTATTAGGACACAGTGATGCCGATGTTTTATGTCATGCGATTAGTGAAGCTATGCTAGGTGCACTTGCATTAGGTGATTTAGGTACTCATTTCCCAGATACTGATCCTTTATATAAAGATATGGATTCAACTTATATATTAAAAAAGGTTTATGATATGATTAAAGCACAAGGCTATGACGTTGTTAATATAGATTCAATGATTTATGCTGAAATGCCTAAATTAAATCCATATATATCTGCTATGAGACAAAACATAAGTCAATTACTTAATATTGATGTGGAAAAAATAAGTATTAAAGCAACTACATATGAAAAATTAGATGCAATCGGTCAAGGATTAGCCATGGCCGCAGAAGCAACCCTATTATTAAAGAAGGTATAAAATGATTATAGAAACTGAAGTTGGAAAATTTGAAATAATTAAAGATTATCGCGACGCATTTGATATTGTAAAATTTCAAGAGCGTTATGTTGATGTTGCTTTTGATAAGTATACGTATATTGTTGGTGATATGTCATCAGAAATGTTAAGACTTAAAGGTTTTGGCACTGATCCTAAAAGTAAATCAGGATATAAACGTATTCCTGATTATTTAAATGAATCATGTAGTTTTAATTGTGCATATTTTATATTAAAACGAATTAAAGAATAATTATGTGAAAAAGTTAAATAAATTGCAAGTGTTTGTTTTTTGATATATACTATATTTGCAAAAGGGAAGGTGATTAATTAT
>JBAYAP010000148.1:0-3389 GCA_041669715.1 Acholeplasmataceae bacterium | reverse complement strand
TCTGCAAACATATCCCATTGATAGATAAAGCCTGGTTGACCATTTGTATAATCTCCATCTTTATCAGGATTATATGCCATATGTAAATATAATTTATGATTCTTTTCAAAAATGAAATGTGCCCAATTAACTTCGTCTAAAATATGATTTGCTAATATTTCTATATCACCTTTAAAAAATGAAGCAACTGTAATTACACCACAAAGACAAAGTGCAGTATCAATCGTTGATACTTCATTTTTCTTATATCGCTTACCATTTTTAATATCATAAAAATGATAAAAAAATCCGTGATCTTTGTCAACATGATTTAAAAGCGTATTAAGTGTTAACTTAGCTTGATCAAATGCTTGATCAAATGTAATAAATTTTTGATTAACACCTATAACTAAAGATGATAAATAAAATCCCGTAGATGCAATCGATGCAACTTCTAATTTTTCCGTATGATCAACAGATAACCCAAAACCATTAGATTTTTCATCTAAATTTGTAAATGTTTGAAAGTAGTCAAATATTTTTTTTTGAAGTGACTCTAAATTGGCAAATTTCATATTTTTCTCCCGAAAATTGAAACGTTTCGATACCCATTTCTATTTTATATGATAAAATATAAAAAAACAACAATTTTATAGAAATATATCTTAAAAAAGGAGTTATTTTTATGTCAATTAAAACAAATGAATATCGCTTTGAAAAAAATGGGAAATATCACTTAATTTTATCAGGAGAAATACATTATTTTAGACTCCCAAAAAACTTATGGAATTTGCATTTAGACTTAGCTTTAGAAGCTGGCATTAATACAATTACAACCTACGTTCCTTGGATAGTACATGAAGAAATATACAGATCATATAATTTCAATGAATCCAATGATTTGCCTTACTTTCTTTCGTTATGTAAAACTAAGAACTTAGATGTCATTATTAAACCTGGTCCATTTGTCATGGCAGAAATTAAAAATGAAGGATTGCCTTATTGGTTATATGAAAAATATCCAGAAATCATACCAGATACTTGGAAAAAAAATAAAGTTACAACTCCGATTGTTGATTATTTAAATCCTTTATTTTTACAAGAAGTAAACATTTGGTATAAAAAACTATTTCAAGTTATAAAAGATTACACAAGTGATAAAGATGGACCTATCATTGGTGTTCAATTAGATAATGAAATTGGAATGCTTTCATGGGTTTCTAATCAACCAGAATTAACCCCAGATATCATTAAACAATTAACTTCTAATATGCCAAATTTAATTGATCCTTTTAATCCTAATAAAGATATAAGTCTTAAATACCATCATGAACTTACAAACATCATGAGAAAACGTTATGAAACCTATGTTTTAAAACTTACTTCTTTTATTAATTCACTAGGGTTAAACCATTTATTATTATTTATAAATATTCACGGTACTTCAAATTCCAGAGGTAAAACTTTCCCAATAGGCATCAGTCAATTAATTGATACTTATAATAAACATTCAAACATTTTAGCAGGTATGGATTTATACTTTGGAAATATTGATTTAGAAAATTTTCACGACTTATATATCGTCAATTCATTTGTTGAATCTACATCATTACATAAACCTTATGGCACATTAGAACTCAATGTTGCAGATGGTAATTTTGGAGATAATTTAGCAATTCATTATTTACCATCATCCATAGATTTTAAAATAAGATTTGCTATTATTCAAAATCAAAAAATATTAAATTATTATTTATTATCAGCTGGAATCAATCCAAAATTAAAAAATCCTAAGGCTAATGATTTAAATCAAAGAGTTGCAATCACAGGTGCGAGACATGGCTTTGCTGCACCATTACAAATTGATGGTACAAAACAATATACTTACAATATCTTAAAAAAAACCACTAAGATGTTACAATGTTTTAATCATGAAATATCAACTTTAAAAGAATCTACAGATGATATCGCTATTTGCTTTATAATGGATAGTTATCAAACAGAATATCAAATACCTGGTGAAGATAATATTAGACATAGAAATGATAATTTATCACTTCATAGAAATTCGGTATTTTGGGACACACTACTAAAACAAATGCTTCTTTTACAATATCGCTTTTCTAGTCTATGGCTTGAAAATCAAATTGAAATCCCTAAACATATAAAATTACTTGTAACAAATACTTCAAGTTATATGGCTAAAGAAACTCAACTAAAATTTATTAACTATTTAAAATCAGGTGGAAAAATTATATTTGTTGGTGACTTACCAATTTATGATTTAGAGGGATTAAGTGAAACAGCATTAATAGATTATTTAAAGATTAAACCAATAAATAATTATTTTGATTGGGAAGATCACTTGTTAACACTAACATCTGACACACTAATTTATGGTGAATCCGAATTTAGATCATTTATCGCACAAAGTATTAAAAGTAATGAAACACCGTTATTCTCACATTTAATTACCGGTGAGAAAATAGGTATTAAATCAAAACAATATATTTGGATTACTTCTAATTATCCTGGTCATCTAGCCTACACAAAAGATATACTAGATCATTTAAATATAAAGCCTCATCTAAAACTTGAAAATCAATCCGGTTTTATATTGGCCTTTAAGCAAACATATAATCAAGTATCAGCATACCATCTAATCAATTTGGAACATTTTAAACAATCTGTTAAATTATATGATCAAGATGAAGTTTGCTTTGATAACCATGATATTGAAATTAATAGTCAAGAAGCTTTATTGCTTTGGAATAACATAAAACTAAATGATGAATTATTTATTTACAGTACTGCTGAAATTCAATCATTTACAAAAAATCAATATATTATTAACACCGCTTTAAAACATGTATATTTAAAAATTAAATCACCTAGAAAATTGATAAGTGATTCTCATATAATAATCACTAAAAAAGATGATTTATATTATCTAGAGATTTTAGATATAGTTGAACAAATTACAATTACATTTTCATCATAAACAAAAGGTATAATCAAAATTTGATTATACCTTCTTTTATGACTAAATAAAGAGAGTTTTTAAATTACTGCATCCACGAAAGTAACGTATGATGGAAGAGTAGCTAATACACCTGATAAATCAGATGATGGAACACTTGAAATATTCAATGCAATATATTCATAATCGCCCCAGAAAGCATCATCAAGCACGATTGAACCAGTTTGATTGCCACTTCTATAAACTACGCTATATGTATTGTGATCATAACCTAAATAAATCACTTTTAATTGATAGCCAGCAGCAACATCTATTGAAGCTTTACCATCAAAATAAGCTTTAGATAATACATTTGATGCTCCAAAACCATTGGCAAAAGTTGTACCGTCTGAGAATATTGCAGTTGCAGAGTCATTCCAATAACCTGAAG
>JBAYAP010000147.1:0-3392 GCA_041669715.1 Acholeplasmataceae bacterium | reverse complement strand
TCAACCAGAATGGGTTGCCGAAGATGATATTACTTTAGATTTTGCAAATAGTGGTCAACCAGAATGGGTTGCCGAAGATGATATTACTTTAGATTTTGCAAATAGTGGTCAACCAGAATGGGTAGCAGGTGATGATATTATTTTAACAGCTCAAACAACTTCATTATTTACAAATATTAAACAAATCACATCAAGATTTAATGGATTTAAAAATTCAGGATTACCAGAAACAATCGAATTAAGCATAGCAAAACTATAATTCTTACACATATTATATCACATAAAATTACAACTTGAATGACATTAAAAGGAGAATAAATCATGACATTAGAAATTATGATTTTCATGTTAATAAATATTACAACGTTTGGATTGATTTTTTCTTTATTTCATCTAAAAAAATATTTAAAGTATAAAGATGTTAATAAATTGCATGAAAAACAAGCGGTATTTTTAGTTGTTCAATATATAGCTATTTTGACAATAGTTGTTGTATTTATTTGGTGGATTACTTTATTGGTTTTTCAAGTTTATACTAATGGTCTTGATTCAATTGATTATCAATATCAATTGATGATCATTGTTATAGCAGTAATTACCGTAATTATGTATTTGATCTTGACTTTGGTACAAAGAAAAATAGAAAAAACTTTTCAAATAACAATAAGTGAACACAAATCTTTTTCATTCCTACAACTGATAACATTAATTATGTCATTAGTTTATGCATCAATGATTAGTTATGGTGTTCAATTAATTATATTATTGTTAAATAAATAATAGGAGGAAATGCGCATGAGCACTTTGTTAAAAACACTTTTTTCAGGTTCATTATTATCAGTTATCGTCGTAAAGTGGGATTATATCGTCGAATTAGTTAACATTCAAAACGCATTTCAAGATGACTTGTCGTTATTAATTAAACTTGGCGGTATGATTGGTTATACAGTATTTATTATATTTGCTTTTTTAATTCAAAGATCACAAATTAAAAATCTAACTCAGCTAAAAAAAAATAAAGGTTATGTAATAAATGCTATTTTCATATTATTAACAATTATCTTTTTGTCATATATGTTAGTAGATTTTAAAATTCAAATCGCAGTCATTAATTTAATGTTATATCTAGTTGTTGTGTCGTTATTTGATTATATTAGCGAAAAAATTATTATTGGTTTAAAGCCACAAAAATCGCATACAAAAACTATTATTTAAAAATAACATCCCTTTTGGATGTTTTTTTTCTAATTGATTGAAACTATAACAAATTCGATGTATTCTATTAGTAAAGGGAGTTGATATTATGAAAATCGAAGAATTAATAAAAAATAGGGTGAGTCAAAAACAATATAATGACAAAGATGTTGACATTGAAATGATTAAAAAAATGTTAAATATTGCTGTTTATGCACCTAATCATAAAATGAGAGAACCATGGGGATTTGTGTTGCTTAATCAAAATGGGAAACTTGTATTTAAAAAGCGTTATGAAGAATCTTTAAAACCAGAAGTTAAAGAACTTGTTGATAAAACATTAGAAAAAATATATAAAGCACCATTAATACTTATTGTAACTATGTATAAAAATAAAGATATTGATGAAGAAATTGAAGATATACAAGCAAATGCAGCTATGATTCAAAATTTTATGTTGTTATCTGAAGATTGTGGTTTAAGTACACATTGGAAAACACCAGACTTTATGAAAACTGATAAGTTTAAGGATGCACTTGGACTTGAAATAGATGAAATAGTTACTGGTATTTTAATGGTTGGATATACTGATGATAAAAATAAACCAAAAAACAGAACAAATATCGAAGAATTTTTAAGAATATATTAAGGATGGTAATTTTATGATCAAATTCAATAAATCATTTATATTTAATCTTGGATTTGTATTTAGTTTTATAGGATTTGTTACACTTTTAACTGTGCCTGTAATACAAATGCCATTGTCTAATCCCTTATATTTTTCATTATTTCAAATAATGTTTGGGGATACAATTACATATATGGGCCTTTCATTTCAGATTTTTGTTTTTAGCTTTTTGATTTTGATTATACCTATTTTATGGGTTATATTTATGGTTGTTATTATATATATTAAAGATAAGCTTATAAAACATAAATTTTTATTTATTTGTATGATTGTTGCAGAATTTTTTTTATCAATGATGATTCTTAATATCACATATTTTATTCAAGAAGGACCTGATTTTTCAAATTTTGAAATAGTTTCAGGACTTGCATTTGGAAGTATATCAATTCATATATCTTATGGCGGGATCATATCATCATTATTTTTATTAGTGAGCAGTGTTTTCTATGGTATTTTATTATTTAAATTGCTTGCTAATCCTAAAAGACATTAATTCAAATATTTAAAATAAGTTTAAACAATATGTTTTTATGATTTTAAAATATAGATATTAAACTTTTAAATGGTAAGCGGCGGGTAGTATATTATAATATGTAAATGATAAAGCGTGATTTATTCATGCTTTTTTTATTGAATTTAGGGATATTATGTTAAAAGTAATTTAGTAAACAATTTTGTTGACAAAACAACAAAAATAATAGATAATTGTTTTTGTATAAACATAATGAGGTGAAGTATGCTAAAAGTATTTAAGTATTTAAAATGGTATCATTGGCTCTTCTTACTAATTATGGTAGGTTTTATCTACCTTCAAGTAAGAATGGATATTAGGTTAGTAGAGAAGATGGGAGATATCATTGAAACGATTGCTATTGGAATCACAAATAACGTGAATGTTACAAGTGATATCATAAGTGATGGGTTAATCATGTTATTGGTTTCTTTCTTATCAATTTCATCAACAATCGTAGCAAGTTTTATTGCAACACGTATAGGAACAAAAATTTCAAGTGTCTTAAGACATGAAGTATATCACCATGTCCAAGATTTTTCACTTGCAGAAGTAAATATATTTTCAACACCATCTTTGATTACAAGAACAACTAATGATGTTCAACAAGTTCAAATGGCATTGATTATTATGTTAAGATTATTGGTTACTGCACCAATTACAGCAATTACGGCAATTTTAAAAATTGCTAATTTAGATTTTACATTAACTTGGGTAGTTGCTATTGCAGTATTAGCAATTATGATTTTAATTATTATTATATTTAGTTTGGTTAACAAACAATTTGCCGTTATTCAAACACAAACAGATAATTTAAATCAAGTGACAAGAGAAACACTTACAGGGATAAGAGTTGTTAGAGCACATAATGCGGAAGATGCTCAAGCAGGAAAATTTGATGTTGTTAATGAAAAATTAACAAAAACACAAATTTTTGTTAATACGGCTTTTAGTTTTATGAATCCAGGGATGACAATAGTCATGAATGGTCTAAACTTA
>JBAYAP010000146.1:0-3442 GCA_041669715.1 Acholeplasmataceae bacterium | reverse complement strand
TTATCTAAGTTAGAATAAAAAGTATCTTTTAATGGTGCATCTAATTTAATGATTTCTTCAACTAGATATTTTGCAATTGCTGGTGCTGCTGTTAGTCCTGGAGAATCGATACCAGCAACTTGATAGAAGTTTTTATATTGATTTGAAGATTTGATATAAAAATCAGGATAATCAATACTGGCACGAATACCGGCAAAAGATCTAATGATGGATTGATAAGGTATATGATCACATAAACTAGATACATGTTCTTTAACATAAGCTAGGCCATCAGAAGTAGTAAAGGGTATAGTGTCATCTGTAGGATTGCTTGTAGGGCCTAATAAGATGTTTCCATGTGTTTGAGGAGTGATAAGTACCCCTTTACCTTTTTCTGTTGGTAATGGATATATAACATTTGTGAATAATCCGTCGACATTTCTGTCTAGAACAAAATATTCACCACGTTTAGGTGTAACTTTAAAAGGTGGTGTTTCTTCTAAAAAAGAAGTGATATAAGCTGATTTAACACCTGAAGCATTAATAATTGCTTTTGAAAAAATAGTGTCTTGATTATTAATAGTTAATTCAAAGATATCATCGTTAAATTGAATTTTTGTAACTTCGGAATTTTTTTGAAATATAACACCATTTTTTATTGCAACATGGCAAGCCTTAATAGCAACTTCCCAAGGAAAGGTTACTTTTGTTGTTGGAAGTGATAAAGCACCAATAATGTTTTTACTTAAATTTGGTTCAAGTTTATGAACGTCATCATTTAATAATAATTGGTATTCTGGTACACCATTTAATTTTGCCCGTTCTTGTAATTCCACAAGTGTTTTTAATTCTTCTGGAGAAGTTGCAACCACCAAAGCACCAGTGTGACGCAAAGGAATATGCATTGTTTTTTCTAATTCATTATACATTTGGTTACCTTGCACACATAATCTAGCTTTTAATGTACCCGGTAGCGGATCATGACCTGAATGAATAATGGCACTGTTTGCACTTGTTTGTACATTTGCAATATCATTTTCTTTTTCAAGTAATAATGTTTTGACTTCATATTGACTTAAGTATCTGGCAATAAGTGTACCAATAATACCAGCACCAATAATGGTAAAGTCATAAATTGTTTTTTGTTTTTTGTCCATATCTACACCTTCTTTGTTAAAAAATTAAAAAGAGAAAAACAATTATATTGTTTTTCTCTCTATACTCTAAGTTTTGGATTAACATGTATTACCACAAATCCGTATTGGATGTGGTTACGGCAATTGCACCTGATGAGATGCATTGCTGAATTTGTTCTTTGTTTTGAATTAATCCTCCCATGAGGATTTCCGCATTGACTTGATCTTTAATAAATTGAATTAAACGTGTACCTGCAGCAGGTAAAACTTCTAAATAAACAGGTTCAATCTTTTTTGTGATTGCTAAGGATTGTTCTAATGAAATAGAATCCTTTAAGAAAAATCTAAAGATACCAATAACATTTCGTTTTTTACAAAGTTCGATAACTTTGGGTTTACTTGATATAAGGCCATCGACTTGTAATTCTTGAATTAAATAGATTGCACCAAACTCATCATGTGACAATCCTTTAATAAGTTCTGAATGAATTAACACTTTTTTATTTGCCTTATGACATGCATCAACGAGTAGTTTAAGTTGAGCTAATTGAAAATTCATAAGAATACCGTAAGTGTATCCTGATTCTATAAATTTTTTTAATGCTTGATGATTGGGTATTGCTGGAATAATTTGTTGGTTATAAAACATAGGGACCCCTTTCATAATAAATAAAACGCGACGTCAAAAATGAATCTCATTGACTTTTCGCGCTCTTAGCTCTTTTTCATCTTAACTTATATTTAAATTATACTAGATAAATGCTTATTCGTCAACATAAACCTTTAAATATGAAAAATAAAAAAATATTGTAATTTGCTTGATAAGTATGATACAATATTTCAAACGATGAATTGGAAGAGTAAATTAAATCAAATGATTACAGAGAGTAGATGAACGCTGAAAATCTATATCATCATTTAATTGAAAAACGTCAAGGAGTGTTTACCGAAAATATTAAAGTAGGCTAAACCGGGTTCTCCCGTTATTGAGATTTGAGTTTGTTAGAACTTAAAAAGCGATCAAATATAATATTTGATAATTTGGGTGGTACCGCGGATTATAAGAGTCATTCGTCCCTTTTAAGGAGAAGGCTCTTTTTTGTTTATTAAAGAAAGGATGATAATAATGTGCGGTATTTTAGTTTCAACAAGTGATCAAGTAATATTTGATGATGGGTCAAAATGTTTAATAAAAAGAGGCCCTGATCAACAAATGAAAGTTGTGGGTAAAGGTTATCAGTTTTATTTTAATCGATTAGCAATTATGGATTTACACGAATCAGGTATGCAGCCGTTTTATGATGACCATGTTATATTGGTTGCTAATGCTGAAATATATAATGAGTTAGCATTAAAAAAAGAAGTTGACTATATATTTAAATCATCTTCTGATTGTGAGGTTTTATTACCTATATATAAAAAATATGGGGTTAACATGTTTAAAAAGCTTGATGCTGAATTTGCAATGGTGCTTTATGATGAAAAAACAGGAGAAGTGATTGCTGCTAGAGATCCTATTGGTATTAGACCATTATTCTATGGATATGAAAAAAATGATAATAAAATTGTTTTTGCGAGTGAAGCAAAGGCAATTATTAATCATGTTGAAAAAGTATTTCCTTTTCCGCCGGGGCATTACTATTTTAAAAAGCAATTTATAAAATATAGTTTTATTTTTGATAAAAATAAAATGCATCACGATTCTCATAAAACAATCTATAAAGAAATTGAGTTAAGACTTAAAAATGGCGTTATTAAGCGAATGCAAAGTGATGCACCAATAGGATACTTATTATCAGGAGGTCTTGATTCTAGTTTGGTGTGTGCAATTGCACAACAATACAGTAAAGTGCCGTTAAAAACATTTAGTATTGGTATGGATACTGATCCTATTGATTTAAAATATGCACGCATAGTATCTGATTATTTAGGAACTGAACATTATGAAGTTGTGATGACAAAAAAAGATGTCATTCAAGTTTTAGATGAAGTGATTTATGCATTGGAGTCTTTTGACATAACGACAGTAAGGGCATCTATTGGAATGTTTTTAGTGAGTAAATATATTCATGAACATACAAATATTAAAGTATTGTTAACGGGTGAAGTCAGTGATGAACTCTTTGGTTATAAGTATACAGATTTTGCACCTGATGCAAAATCATTTCAAGAAGATTCAGTTAAACGCATGAAAGAACTTTACTTGTATGATGTATTAAGAGCAGATCGTTGTCTAGCGTATCATTCATTAGAAGCAAGAGTCCCTTTTGGTGATTTAAGTTTTGTTGATTACGTTATGAAAATTGATGCTAAAAAGAAATTAAATA
>JBAYAP010000145.1:0-3509 GCA_041669715.1 Acholeplasmataceae bacterium | reverse complement strand
ATGTGGAGTTGCTGAAATCATGGAAGTTGCTAAATACTTCACAAAAAATCCAAATGAAAAACATGGCGACATTTATATTTGCTTTACACCTGATGAAGAAATCGGACAAGGTGCTGATCGTTTTGATTTTGATTTTTTCAAAGCTGATTTTGCTTATACTGCTGATGGAAGTGAAGTAGGTGGTATTGAATATGAAAACTTTAATGCTGCTTCTGTCACCATTACTTTTATAGGAAAAAGTATTCATCCTGGTTCCGCTAAAAACAAATTAATTAATGCCCTTCATTTAGCAATGGAATTTCATGCATTACTTCCTCAATTTTTAAATCCGGCTTTTACTGAAAAATATGAAGGTTTTAATCATTTAACTAACTTAAAGGGTGAAGTTGAAATTGCAAAGAGTCATTATATTATTAGAAATCATGATAAAGCCTTATTTGAATCACAAAAACAAGAATTTCATAAAATCACTAAATTTATGAATGAACGCTTAGGTTATGAAGCAGTATCTATTGATATTAAAGATAGTTACTATAATATGTACGATATTATTAAAGATCACATGGAAGTTATAAATTTAGCAGTTGAAGCAACAAAAAACTGTGGGGTTAAACCTTCAATCGAACCTATTAGAGGTGGCACTGATGGTGCAAGATTAACTTATGATGGTCTTATCTGTCCTAATTTAGGCACAGGTGGTTATCAATTTCATGGAAGATTAGAATTTGCTTCTATCAATCAAATGGAAAAAGCTGTTGAGATTTATAAAGAAATTATTAAACTAAACGCAAGATCATAAACACAAAAAAGACTGAATTAAATATTCAGTCTTTTTTTTACTTAACAATAAGAATTGGAACATGTACTTTATCTTTAACTCTTGTTGATGTAATACCAAATAACAAGTCTTTTAATCCTTTATGACCATGAGATCCAAAAATTGCAATTTCTGATTGTGTTTGATTAATTAATTGTGATAACCCTTGAACTGGATGACCATAACCGATATAGCATTCTATATGCATGTACCCATAAGATTGTAATTTGTCCTTATATTTATCTAATTGCTCTTTATCAAGCATTGTTTCTCTATCATTAATTTCATGTCCAAAAACATTTGCTCCTGCACTTTCATTAATATGCATTAAGACAAGTGTTGCATTTTTATTTGCAATTCTTAATATATGTGACATAATTTTTAAATCACTTTTTGTAAAATCAAAAGCTGCCGCTATCTTATTAAATGGTTTAACTTCTTTAATATCATCTATATCAAATAATTTATGAATATATTTTCTTTGGACTTGTATTTTTTCAAATATAGGTTCAAAAATAATATAAATTAATAAAACCACTAATGCTAAAATACCAATTAAAATTAACGCCTTAAAAATAAATAACATTGAACTATCTCTTACGAGATCAATCATTGTATCATATACAAGCCAAAAGTTTAACCCCATAATCACAAGTGCAACAAACCACGCTATAATTTTAGTAAATGTTTTAATAGCAAATTTTCCCATTAGTTTTTTTTCACTTACAAAATGTATAAGTGGAATAACAGCAAAGGATAATTGAAGTGATAAAATAACTTGACTTAAAACAAGTAGTGCTCCAGTCGCATTACTCCCAAAAACCAATATTACAAAAAGTGCAGGAATAATTGCTAATAATCTTGTAATAAGTCTTCTTAACCATGGACTAATTCTTAAGTTAATAAAACCTTCCATAATAATTTGTCCTGTTAAAGTACCTGTAATCGTTGACGCTTGACCAGATGCAATTAACGCAACACCAAATAATATTGGAGCAATTGTAGTTCCTAAAATAGGATAAAGTAACTGATATGCTTGTTGTATTTCATCAACTTCTAGATTTCCAGATTGATGAAATACTGCTGCTGCCATTACAAGAATAGCCGCATTGACAAAAAATGCTAAATTTAATGCAACCACAGAATCAATTGTATTAAATTTAATTGCTTGTGCCATGCCAAGTTCAGTTTTTTCTATTTTTCTTGATTGAACGAGTGACGAGTGTAAATATAAATTATGAGGCATCACAGTTGCACCTAAAATACCTATAGCAATAAACAATGCATCTCTATTTTCTAAAGAAGGAATAAATCCCAGTACCATTTCACCATAATCAGGTTGTGAAATTAAAATTTCAACTAAAAAACTTAAACCAATAATAGATATAAGACCTATTGTAATTGCTTCTAATTTTCTAACACCAAATTTTTGTACTAATAAAACAATAAAGGTGTCTAATGCTGTAATAATTACACCATATTCTATTGGAATATGAAATAAAAGCATAAGACCGATTGCTGAACCTAAAACTTCGGCTAAATCAGTTGCAATAATTGCAAGTTCTGTCAATATCCAAAGTGTATAATTAATAAATTTTTTATAATGAGAGGCACAAGCTTGTGCTAAATCCATCCCTGATGCTATACCTAATCGTGCACTTAAACTTTGAAGAAGTATTGCCATCATATTTGACATAAGTAAAACCCATATAAGCTTATATCCAAATTCACTACCACCAGCAATATCTGTTGCCCAGTTTCCTGGATCCATATAACCAATACTTACTAAGTAAGCTGGTCCGACAAAAGCAAATAATCTTTTAACCCAATTTTTGTCTTGGTTAATTGGTACTGTGTTATGAATTTCTGATAATGACTTATGCATGTTGTATATTGCCTCGTTAACTTTCTTTTTACATTTTAATGTATGCCTTAACTTTATATTAAGTATAGCACTCAATATTTATAAATGCAACAAAAAACCGCTTTCAAAAAGCGGTTATTCTAATTTTGCCATTTGCTCTTTTGTAATTTCTCATAATTATTAATTGAATACATCAATTCAATTGCTTTTTTAAATCCTTGCGCTGCAGCTTTTTCCCAAAGTTCTCTTGCTTTATGCTCATCTTTTAATACAATTTCACCAGCATAATATATCATTCCTAAATTATATTGGGCAACTGCTAAGTTTTGTTCAGCTGCTTTTTCATACCAGTATAATGCTTTTTGATTGCTTTGTTCTATACCATCACCTTTTTGAAACATAACTGCTAAATTGTATTGAGCATTAGGGTGTCCTTGTCTCGCAGCTTCTCCTAATAATTTGGCAGCATTACTAAAATCAGGATTTTTTTGTCTAATTAATAATAATGCTAAATGATACAATGCATCTTTATCTTTTTTTAATGCCGCTTTTTCATACCACAAAATAGCTTCTTCATCATTTTGCGGTACACCTTTTCCATATTGGTAATATAATCCAACATAATAACATGCCTCAATGTGATTTTGTTTTGCTGCAACCATAAACCATTCAAATGCTTTAAGTGGATGTTTAACATCTCTTTCGTGATATAGTTTTGCTAAAGAATATGCAGCAAGTGCGTATTGTTGAAGTGCAGCTTTTTCTAATAAGAATTCAGCTTTGCTAAAATCTTCTTTTTCTAGAGCAATCATCGCTAGTGCGTATTGT
>JBAYAP010000144.1:0-3517 GCA_041669715.1 Acholeplasmataceae bacterium | reverse complement strand
GTTGTAACTGGTGTTTCAATAACTGTTGATGCTATTTATGATTTAGCTCTTGAAGCAATTGACAATGCAAAAGCTGGTAAATTTACTGCTCTTGGATTTAGTGCTGATGACCTATACAGTGTATCTATGACAGTTAGTAAAAAAGGTGTTGTCTCTGATTTATTAATTGATGTATTACAAGGTAAACCTTCAGCAGGTGTATTTGCATGGAATACTAGTACAAAACAAGAACTTGGTTATGAATATAAAATGTTTTATAGTTCATATGTAGCATCTCTTACAGATTCTACATCAGCAACTATAGATGGATACAAAACATGGTTAACTGCAAACAGCAAATTAGAATGGTTTGAACAAGTTGCTTTAATTACTGATTATGTTATGGCAAATGGTTATAGCAGCGACTTAGCAACATCTTCAGCTGATGCATTAAGTGGAGCAACAATAACTACAACTGTTTATTACAGCATGTTAGATGATATATTTGCTTATGCTGGTGACTCAGTTAAATAGTTTTTAATAATTAAATAAGAACACTTCGGTGTTCTTTTTTTTATATCTATAATAAAATATAAAAAATAGGCAATCCTTAATGGATTGCCTATTCAACGTTTTCTTCTAATTCTTCTTCTATGTTTTGTACTTTTATTAATACTTCTAATACTTTCTTAGTATCACTTGATGTAACAGTGACAAACAGATTCGCAAATTGAAATGATTCACCGATAAATGGAATATGTCCAAAAGTATCAACAACCCAACCACTTACTGTTGCATATTCATGTTCAATCTCAATATTTAATGTTTCAAATAATATATCAATTTCAGTATGACCTTTTACACGATATTCCGTTTCATTGACCTTCGTGATTTGTTCTACAATCTCATCATGTTCATCCCAAATATCACCAACAAGTTCTTCTAAGATATCTTCCATCGTAACAATACCAATGGTACCACCAAATTCATCTTTAACAATAGCCATATGAGATTTATTTGATCTTAACTGATCAAGTAAATTTACAATTTTCATATATTCAGTCACAAACATTGCTGGAACTATAATATCTTCTAAAGAGGCTTTATCAAGTAAAACTTTATTATAGAAATCCTTATGATTAACAACACCAACAATATGATCAATATTTGTATCATAAACAGGCAATCTAGAATATCCTGAACGTTTAAATGCCGAAATAATCTTATCGCTATCATCATCTGTTCTAATTGCAATAACTTGCATTCTTGGTGTCAATATGTCTTTAACCAGCAAATCATCAAAATCAATAACGCGACTAATTAATTCTTCTTCATTCTCATTAATACCACCTTCACTTTGAACTTCACTGACATAGGTCAATAATTCATCTTCTGAGATAGGTTGTTCTTCAGTTTTTATGGTCTTTGTAATAATCTTTTGTATAGATCCAAAAATCACTTCTAAAGGTTTTAATAAGTACATAAAAAATACTAAGATGGGTGTTACTGCCATTGCATATTTTTCAGGTATACGTTTAGCATATGATTTTGGCGTAATTTCACCAAATATAAGTACTAAGATTGTCATCACTGCTGTTGCAATTGCTGGTCCAGCTTGTTCGTTAATATGCTTTACAAAAAATAGTGTTGCAAGAGATGCAGCTAAAATATTAACAATATTATTACCAATTAATAAAGTTGTTAAAACAGACTCAAAATTTTCTGATAATTTAAGTGTTTTTACTGCCTTTTTGTGTCCATTTTGAATTAAATATTTTAATTTAACATTATTTACAGACGAAAATGCAGTTTCAGATGATGAGAAAAATGCCGAAAGTGCAATTAGTAAAACTAATATTCCAATTTGTATCCAATCGTTCGAATCCATTAATCTTCGTTTTCCCCTTTATCGTCATGTTTGACAATTTTAACTTTTTTAATTACATTTTGTTCAATTTCTAAAACAGAAAATTCATGACCTTCATAATTAAAATCTATCTTTTCATTTTCATTAGGCAATCTGCCTAATTGTCCTAAAATAAAGCCACTTAATGTGTCATAATCATCTACTGGTAAATCAATATCTAAGTCATCTTCTATATCATTAATACTTGTTAGTCCATTAACAATATAAGTATTAGCATCAAGTTGATGTATATCTTCTTCAACTTCATCGTATTCATCAAAAATATTACCAACAATTTCTTCAATTAAATCTTCGATAGTTACTAAACCAGCAGTTCCACCGTATTCATCTAAAACAATTGCAATATGATTTTTTTCTTTTTGCATTTCAGTAAATAATTCACTAGTTTTTTTAGAGTCAGGTATTAATATTGGTTCTCTTAAAATATCTTTTAATACAAATTTATCTTCATTATCAACATATCTTAATAAGTCTTTAACATGAACAGTACCAACGATATGATCTAAATCTTTTTCAAAAACCGGATATCTAGTAAAATGTTCAGCTTGAACATAAGTCATGACTTGTTTTTTAGTTGATTTAATATTTAATGCCGCAATTTCTGTTCTGTGTGTCATAATTTCTTCAACAAGCGTATCACTAAAATCAAAGATATTTTGAATCATTTCACTCTCAGATGCTTCTATTTTGCCACTCTTTGAACTTTCTTCGACAATATTACGAATTTCTTCTTCGGTCATTAAACGTTCACCATCAACGGCTTGTAGCCCAAATAAATGACCAAATATAATTGATATTTTAGTAAATAAATAATCTAAGGGTTTCGTCAAATATGATAAGAATAGTACAAAACCAGCCGTATTATATGCAAGTTTTTTAGGATGTTTATTTGCAAGTCGTTTAGGTATCATTCTACCAAATACGACCTGTAACAATAATAAGATAAATCCTAAAACTAAGATACTGACAATTTTAATATATAAAGCTTGATTTGTAAAATTTGATAAGATACCTTGAAAAATATAGGTAAATACTAATGCACTAGATGTAATAGTTAAAAGTGAAATATGTGTTTGAATTGTGACTAAATAATTACCAGGTTCATCTATGATTTTTAAAACTTTTCTAGCCTGACGCTTATTAAGATCAACATCATCTTCAACTTGTAAATTACTCACGGCAACAACTGCAACCTGAGCTGCGCTTAAAATAGCTATAAAAAAGGTAAATAATACAACTAAAATACTAGATAATATCATTATATGCCTCCTTTATACAACAAAAAAAGACACCAAAAAAAGATGTTTGTTCAATGTCTTTGAGTCTCTGATATAAGGGATCTTCGATCCTACTACTGCAATCTTCCATTAAATTATTTGATTCCTCCATGAATCTATGATGGTTTTATCTTACTATGAAATTGATAAAAAGTCAATATTTCAATGCATAAGCATGGAATATATTTTAACATCCTTGTTATAAAATCCGATTTGTGCTAATATATTAAACAGTGATACAAGACTGTACGGCACGGAATAGAGGATAAAAAATGACATTATTTTTAAATATTATTGGACTACTTATTGGATTTGTATTTTTAATTAAAGGCGC
>JBAYAP010000143.1:0-3618 GCA_041669715.1 Acholeplasmataceae bacterium | reverse complement strand
TAAAAGCTGAACCTGTTAAAGTAGATACAGTTATAAAACCTAAAGTGGATACAGTTATAAAACCTAAAGTAGATTATTCGAAGTTGACGTTAGTTGAATTAAAAGTAGTAGCTAAAGAAAAAGGACTTACTGGATATAGTGCTTTATCAAAAACACAACTTATTGAAAAACTTAATGTTAAAAAATAAATAAAAAAATTAATCAATTAAAATCCACTTAGTTTTTACGAGTGGATTTTTTGTATTATTAAGCGACGACAAAAAATAATTAAAACAAACATTATTATATGTAAAATTCAAGTTTATATTTGTAGCCTTGCCCTTGTTGTTTTTACAAATTTACTATATAATAATAAAGACTTGAGGTGGTACTATGGAAATTCAATCAAACTTTATAAAAACTATTATGGAGAACGATTTAGAATCAAAAAAACATACTGAGATTATTACACGTTTTCCACCAGAACCTAATGGGTTCTTACATATTGGACATGCAAGAGCAATTATTACAAATTTTGAGCTTGCTAAAAACTTTGGCGGATATACAAATTTAAGATATGACGATACAAATCCTGAAAAGGAAGATGATGTCTATGTCCAATCTATTAAAAATGATATTCGTTGGTTAGGTTATGAACCTAAAGCCATATATTTTGCATCTGACTATTTTGATGAAATGTATCAACGTGCTTTAGTTTTAATAAAAAAAGGTTTAGCATATATTGATTTTCAAACAGTAGATGAAATTGGACAAACAAGAGGCGATGTTACAACACCTGGAGTTGAATCTCCTTATCGTTATTCTAAAGCTGATGATAATTTAAAAATGTTTGAAGACATGAGAGCTGGTAAATATAAAGAAGGCGAATGTGTCTTAAGAGCTAAGATTGATATGGCGTCTCCAAACATGAATATGCGAGATCCTGTTATTTATCGTATTGTGTATGCACATCATCATCGTCAAGGTGATAAATGGTGTATATATCCAATGTATGATTACGCGCATCCACTTGAAGATGCAATTGAAGGTATTACACATTCATTATGTTCTTTAGAATTTGAAGATCATAGACCTTTATATGACTGGGTAGTTAGAGAAACCGAAATGCCTAACGTGCCTAGACAAATTGAGTTTGGACGTTTAAATGTAGAAAATACAGTATTAAGTAAAAGATTTTTACGGGCTTTGGTTGAAAACCATAAAGTGACTGGCTGGGATGATCCAAGAATGCCTACAATCTCAGGGATGAGAAGACGCGGATATACAGCAGATGCTATAAGAACATTTATATTATCTACAGGTCTTTCAAAAATTAATTCAACGGTTAGTGCTGATATGTTAGATTCTGCAGTACGCGATGACCTTCAAGCAAAAGCAGCAAGAGTCATGGGTGTTGTTAATCCACTTAAAGTAACAATCACTAATTATCTTGAAGGTGAAATTGAATATCTTGAAGTTCCTTATCATCCAGAAGATGAAAGTATGGGCAAAAGACAAATTCCATTCTCTAAACATTTATATATAGAAAAAGATGATTTTGTATTACAAAAACCAAACAAACATTATAAGCGACTTGCGTTAGGTATTGAAGTTAGATTATTTCATGCATACTTCATTAAAGCAAACGAAGTTAAATATGATGATCAAGGACAAATTGTTGAAGTGCTTGTCACTTATGATAAAGAAACAAAGAGTGGTAGTGACTTTAACGATAGAAAACCAAATGGTACCATTCATTTTGTTGAAGCAACAAAAGCTAAAGAAGTACAATTAAACTTTTATGAACCAATGTTATCTGGTGATGAGTCATTAGATTTAATGGATCGATTTAATCCAGAATCGTTAAAAACGAGTAAAGGATATGTAGAAGCTGCTTTAGAAAATGCGAAACCTTATGATAAATTTCAATTTATGAGAATAGGCTATTTCAATACGGATGACGATTCTACCAAAGATCATTTAGTATTTAATGAAATTGTAGCATTGAAGAGTAGTTATAAATAAAAATAGAAAGCAGGTAGAACATGGAGAATTATCTAGCTACCTTAAATGAATCACAATTAAAAGCGGTTATCCATCCGGGTGGTCCGCTTTTTGTTGTTGCCGGTGCGGGTACAGGAAAAACAAAAACACTTACGACTAGAATTGCATATTTAATTATGAATGGTGTTGAACCAAAAAGAATACTTGCTGTGACATTTACCAATAAAGCTGCACGCGAAATGAAAGAACGTGTTATAAACATGACTGGGCCTTATGCTTCAGATATATGGTTATATACATTTCACGCTTTTGGTTTACAAATTTTAAGAAGACATATTGCAGAGCTTCCTTATGGATATAAAATTACATTTAGTGTTATTGATGAAGATGATGGTAAAAAAATCATTTCAGATATTATTAAAGATATGGGTTTAGATATAAAACAATATTCAGTAAAAAAACTAAAAGGTCTAATTTCTTTATTTAAGTCACAAAGAATGCCTGAGTTTGAAAGATCAGATGAAGAAAAGATTTATAAGAGTTATCAAAAATATTTATATGATAATCAATTATTAGATTTTGATGATTTACTGATTTACACATTAGAATTATTTACTGACTATCCTCATATTAAACAAAGATATCAAACAGAATTTGAATACATCTTAGTTGATGAGTTTCAAGATACGGATATTGTTCAATATAAGATATTAAAAATATTAGGAGCAATTCATAAAAATATTTTTGTTGTTGGTGATCCTGACCAAAGTATTTATTCATTTAGAGGGGCAAGTTATCAAAACAGTCAAAGGTTTATTACAGACTATCAAGCTGATACAGTAGTTTTAGAAAAAAACTATCGTTCAACAAATTACATATTAAAAGCAGCTAATAAATTAATTGCTCATAATTTTAATAGACCAAGTTCTAAAAATTTAGAAAGTGATTTAGGATTAGGCGATCCAATTACTTATTATGTTGCAGATAATGATTATAATGAAACATTTTATGTTATTAATGAAATTGAAAGACTTATTCGATTTGGTAATTATACATATGATGATTTTGCTATATTATATCGAAACAATGCATTATCAAGATTATTTGAAGATGCACTTATTAAACAAGGGATACCTTATATTATTTATGGGGGCGTATCTTTTTACCAAAGAAAAGAAATTAAAGATGCACTTGCATATGTAAGATTAGCATTAGACCCACACCAAGATTTCTTTTTTAAAAGAGTTGTCAATGAACCTAAAAGATCGATTGGAAAAGTTAGTATTCAAAAATTAGAAGAAAAAGCTAGAGAGTTAGGAATCTCTTTATTCGAGTCTGTTGATTATGTTGATTTAAGACCACAGGCATTAAATGGGCTTAAAGATTTTAAAAAACTTATTGAAGATATTAAAGATGCATTTTTTGCTATGAATGATTTACAAGAAATCATGCCGGTGTTAATGAATCTGACAGGTTATATTGATATGTTAAAAGCAGAAAATTCCGAACAAGCTGACGACCGTATTGATAACTTAAGAGAACTACAATCTGTATTTGTGCGTGGGGATATGTATTATGAAGGTTCGTTTTATGAAAAGTTAAGACAACAGCTTGATCAAATTTCACTCTATAGTG
>JBAYAP010000142.1:0-3637 GCA_041669715.1 Acholeplasmataceae bacterium | reverse complement strand
CCGATATTAATTACGATCAGCTTGATACTCAAATATTAGATAAGGAATCGAAGGTGGGTTCATGAAAACATACGATGTTACCATCATTGGTGGTGGTGCAGCAGGACTCGCTGCTGCAACTTCATTTAAAGATAGCAATTTAAGTGTTTTATTAATAGAACGTTCTTCTGAATTAGGTGGCATATTAAACCAATGTATCCATAACGGATTTGGACTTCACGTATTTAAAGAAATGCTTACAGGTCCAGAATTTGCACAACGTTTTGTTGATGATGTAAATAGCCAAGATTTAGATATTAAATTAAATACAACTTTAATAGATATTATCCAAAAAGATGGTTTTGTATTAAAGTGCTCAAGTGCTCAAGACGGCATTTATGAAATCAAAAGCAAATCTATAATGTTATCTACTGGTTGTTACGAAAGATCACGCGGTGCTATCTCTATTCCAGGAGCAAGACCTAATGGTATTATGACAGCTGGTGCCGCCCAAAAATATTTAAATATCGATGGCTATTTAGTTGGTAAAAATGTATTTATATTAGGTAGTGGCGATATTGGACTCATCATGGCTAGACGTATGACATTAGAAGGTGCGACCGTTCACGGTGTTGCTGAAATGATGCCTTACTCCAATGGACTTAATCGTAATATTGCTCAATGTCTAGATGATTTTGAAATTCCTTTATATTTATCACATACAATTGTTGATATCAAAGGTGAAAAAAATCTTGAAGCTATTACCATTCAACAATTAGACTCTAACTTTAAAACAATACCTGGTACTGAAAAAACTTTCAATGTTGATACACTACTTCTATCTGTAGGACTTATTCCAGATATTAAAGTCTTTCAACATCTTGATTTAAAAATGAATCCAATTACAAAAAGTATTGATGTCGATCAAAACTATCAAACTTCTATTCCTGGTATTTTTGCTTGTGGCAATGCACTTCACGTCCATGATTTAGTCGATGATGTTGTTATTGAATCTTTGCGTGCCGGTAAAGCTGTAAAGGCTTATTTAAGACAAAATCCAATTACTGAAATAAAAACTAAAGTACATGTTACATATGATCATCATATACGTTATATTGTTCCTCAACTCTTAACTGAAACTAAACTTATTGATGATGAAATTATTTTACTTTTTAGAACAACTCAAAAGTTTGAAGAAGCAACTTTTGTAGTAACTCAAAACGGTGAACAAATCTATAAGAAAAAACAAAAATTTGTTGTTCCTGCAGAAATGAATAAAATTGCAATACCTTTAAATAAAATAGATTTAACAAAAGAACTCTATGTTCAATTAACGGAGGTGAAATCATGAGTAAAGAAATGATATGTATTATGTGTCCTAGAGGCTGTCATCTTACAGTCAGCGATGATCTTGTTGTTGAAGGTAACTTTTGCCCAAGAGGAAAAACCTATGGTATTGAAGAAATGACACACCCTACAAGAATACTTACAACAACCATGAAAACTCAATTTAATGATCAACCTCTTTTATCAATTAAATCAGATGAAGGTATTCCAAAATCCTTGTTATTTAAAGCAATGGAAGAAATTAACCACTCGACTTTGAATAATCATGTTAAAATAGGAGATATAGTAATCGCAAACATTTGCGATAGTGGTGTCAATATGATTGCTACAAAAAATATTTAAAGGAAGCGAAAAAATGGGAGAAAAATACATTTTATCAATTGATCAAGGTACAACAAGTACACGTGCAATTATTTTTAATAAGCATAGTGAAATTGTAAGTATTGCTCAAGAAGAAATTAAACAGTATTACCCTCAACCCGGTTGGGTTGAACATGATGCAAATGAAATTTGGATTAGCGTGCTAACAGTGATGGCAAGAGCTTTAGTGCAAGCAAATCTAAAAGCTTCAGACATAGCATCTATAGGTATTACAAATCAAAGAGAAACTACTGTTGTTTGGAATAAATTATCAGGTCATCCAATTTATCATGCCGTTGTATGGCAATCTAGACAAAGTGAATCCATCTGTCAAGCATTAAAAGATAGTGGTTATGAATTAATGATTAGAGAAAAAACCGGACTCGTCATTGATCCATACTTTTCAGGAACTAAAATTAAATGGATTTTACAACATGTTGAAGGTGCTTATGAACAAGCACAACGTGGAGAACTCTGTTTTGGTACAATTGATAGTTTTTTAATATTTAAACTTACTGGACAAGTACATGCAACTGATTATTCAAATGCATCAAGAACACTTCTTTTTAACATTCATACACTTCAATGGGATGAAGAGTTATGTAAAATGTTAGATGTTCCAATGTCTATGTTACCTGAAGTTAAACCTTCATCATTTATTTTTGGATATACATTACCTTATCACTTCTTTGGTTCAAGAGTACCTATTAGTGGTGTTGCAGGTGATCAACAAGCTGCTTTATTTGGTCAAACATGTTTTGATAAAGGCGATGTCAAAAATACTTATGGTACAGGTTGTTTTATGCTTATGAATACTGGTGAAGATATCATCCAATCTAAAAATGGTTTATTATCAACCATTGCTTGGGGATTAAATAATAAAATCACATATGCCCTTGAAGGTAGTGTGTTTGTTGGTGGTTCTGCTGTTCAATGGCTCCGTGATGGTTTAAAACTTATCACTAAAGCAGCTGAAACTGAAGCACTTGCTACTGCTCTTCAATCAAATGAAGGTGTTTATATTGTACCTGCGTTCGTTGGATTAGGCACACCTTATTGGGACTCACAAGCCAAAGGCGCTATTTTTGGATTAACGCGTGGAACAACTAAAGAACATATGGCAAGAGCTGTATTAGAATCTATTTGTTACCAATCTATGGATGTATTAAATGCCATGGAACTTGATTCAGGTTGTGACATCAAAGCTTTTAAAGTTGATGGCGGGGCAACAGCAAACAATTTCTTAATGCAATTTCAATCCGATATTTTAGAACTTGATGTTTTAAGACCAAAAATATTGGAAACAACTGCTTTAGGTGCTGCTTACTTATCAGGACTATCATCAAAATATTGGAAAAATATTGATGAAATCAAAAGTTTATGGAAACTTGAACACAAGTTCACTCCAAAAATGTCAAAGAAAAAAAGAGATGCTTATACAAATGGTTGGAAAACTGCTGTTAAAGCAACTCAATTATTTAAATAATTATTTATTTAAAAAATACATTAATAAAGGATATGTGATTCATCATATATCCTTTTTATTTGCTTGACAAAAAGATATGACTTTGATACTATTATTTTAGGTTTACAAGGGGGCTCATATGACCATTGATTATCTACAAGTAGTTGAGGAATTACAAAAGAAAAATTTATTCGATATCCAAAAAGAATTAACAAAACAACGTAGAACTAGAACATTAATTATGAGTATGTTAATTTTATCTTTAATATTTACATTTATTTTTGGAACATTAGAAAATCCATTTACTTATACTTTAAGTAATATAGGAAATTTTTTCCATTACCGTTTGCTATTTATTATTTGGGCAATTGTATCGGGCATAGCTATTGAAATTACTTTAATTACATTAATTAGATTAGAACACTATACTGACTTAAAAACCTATATATTTATATACCTTGCTACCTTCTTTTTAATTGCTACTGG
>JBAYAP010000141.1:0-3655 GCA_041669715.1 Acholeplasmataceae bacterium | reverse complement strand
TGGTGGCGAAAATGATGTGATTGCTTATGTTGAAGATGTCTTTAAGGATGTTGCAGTTAAAGATGGTTATACGCATACGGGAAAACCAGGTAGTGGTCATTTTGTAAAAATGGTTCATAATGGTATAGAATATGGCATGATGCAAAGTATTGCAGAAGGCTTTGATTTATTAGAAGCTTCTGATTATAAATTGGATTATCAAGATATTTCTCGTATGTGGAATCATGGATCAATCATTGAATCAAGTTTGATGGGAAATATTTATGATGCATTTGTTAAAGATGAACATTTAGAAAAAATATCAGGTAAAGTTGATGATTCAGGCGAGGGTATGTGGATGATTGAAGAAGCATTGAAATATAAAGTATCCATTCCAGTGATCGCTCAATCTTTATTTGCTAGATATAAATCAAAAGATGAAGATAAATTTGCTGAAAAAGTTGTTGCAGCAATGAGAAAGGAATTCGGCGGTCACGCTGTTTATCAAAAAAAATGAAAGATATTGTATTTATCATTTTTGGGTCAACAGGAGATTTAACATCAAGAAAGTTATTGCCTGCAATTTTAAAACTATATAAAGACAATCAAATTTCAAAAAATATAAAAGTTGTTGCAATTGGAAGAAGAACATATGATACAGCACAATATTTAGATTATGTTGTTCATTCTGATAATAACAAACTTGATAAAGATATATTAAAAGAATTTGTTTCATATTATCAAATGCAAATAACTGAAAAAGATGATTATCAAGGCTTAAAATTATATCTTAAATCTTTTACAAATAAACAAACAAAACAATTATTTTATTTAGCGATTGCACCACAATTATTTGATGATGTCGCTATGTATTTAAGCATGGCTGATTTAGTACAAAAAGGCGAAGTAAATCAAAGTTTAGTGTTTGAAAAACCATTTGGACACGATTTAGAAAGTTCTAAAAAGATTAATCAAATGTTATGGAAATATTTTGATGAAAAACAAATTTATAGAATTGATCATTACTTAGGCAAAGAAATGATTCAAAATATATTAATGGTTCGTTTTGCTAATCGTATTTTTGAAGAAGTATGGCATAATAGAGTTATTAAAAATGTAAAGATTATTGTTAAAGAAACTGATGGTATTTTAGGTAGAGCAGGTTATTATGATGAATCAGGTGCATTAAGGGATATGGTTCAATCACATTTACTTCAAATACTTAGTTTAGTTGCAATGGATGCACCTATATCATATTATAGTGAAGATGTTAAAAATGAAAAAATACAAGTGTTAAAAAATTTAAAATTTGATGCGAGTTCAATCATCTTAGGGCAATATGATGGATATAAGAATGAAAAAGGTATTGTAAAAGATTCGGAAACTGAAACCTTTGTTTTTCTTAAAACTTTTGTTCAAACGCCACGATTTAAAGGTGTACCTTTTTATTTATTAACAGGTAAAAAGCTTGATGTGAAAGAATCTGTAATCATTGTTGAATTTGAAGAAACAACTGAACAACGTAAATGGAATTTACCTTTATCAGCAAATAAATTATATATAAAAATCGCCCCACAAGACGGTTTTGGCTTGTTTTTAAACAGTAAGGTTCCAGGCTTAAGAGATAATGTAGAATCAGTTGAATTAGAATATTGTATTGCATGTAAAGTATATGGAAATATGACAGAAGCTTATGAAAAATTACTTCTTGATATTACTGAGCAACATAAAACATTATTTACAAGATGGGATGAAATAGAACTTAGTTGGAAATTTATTGATGATATAAAAAAATTAGGTATTAAACCTGTTATTTATAGTCAATATAGTGATCTTAAACAAATGATTTTAGATAAAGAAAATGAGGTAATGTCATGAAAATATATGATGTCACAATGAAAATAGATAAAGATATTCAAGTCTATAAAAATATTTCAAGCAAGAAACCGCAATTTAAAGTTATTGCAGATCATGATAAGAATGATTATTATGAGACTGATATTTTAATGAATAGTCATACAGGAACACATTTAGATTTTCAATTACATATGGTTAAAGACGGGAAAGATTCATCAACTTTAGATTTTAAAAAATTTATTCGAAAAGTTAAAGTGTTTGATTTAACAAATGTCAATGAAGAAATCACTTTAAAAGATGTTAAAGATTTAGATATTAAACAAAATGATTTTATATTGTTTAAAACTAAAAACAGTTTTACTGATACTTTTGATTTTAAATTTGTATACATAAGAAAAGATGCAGCTGAATATTTAGCTTCACGTAAAATTGCTGGTGTTGGTGTAGATGGTTTAGGTATTGAGCGTGATCAAAAAGGTCATCCAACGCATTTACTGTTAATGGCTCAAGATATTGATATTATTGAAGGATTAAGATTAAAAGATATTAAGGAAGATACATATTTTATGTATGCTCAAGCGATACCATTTCAAGGCTTAGATGCGTGTCCAATGAGTGTGATATTGGTGAAAAATGATTAGAATAGCAACCATAAATGACTTAGATGCCATATGGAATCTTCGATTAAAGACAACAGACTTATTAAAAAGCAGATCAATTGATCAATGGCAGTATATTGAACCATCAAAAAAACAATTTATGAGTGATATAGAAAATCACACTTTTTTTGTTAGTGAATTTCAAAATAAAATTATCGGTATGATGTATATTATGACAGATATAGAGCATACTTATGATGTTATTGACGGGCAATGGCGATATGATTTTCCATATATAACTATTCATCGCTTAGCAGTAGATCAAGCATATTTAAATCAAGGAATTGCTTTTAAAATGTTAGATTTTGGTGTACAATATGCAATAGAACATCATATAAGTGTTATTCGAATTGATACACATAAAGATAATATTCAAGCACAGCATTTATTTGAAAAGCAAGGCTTTAAATTATGTGGCACAATCATGCTTTCACCTTCAATTCAAGGTGAAAGAAAAAGATTAGCATATGATTTAAGGATTGGAGAGTCTTCATGAAAATTTATTTAGAAACAACTTTTATGGAAAAACAATTATATCAACCAATTATCAATCGATATCCGCAATTTGAATTTACGTTTAATAAAGACGAAGATTGTGAAATATTAATTGGTGTTTTTTTTGATAGAGATGAAATATATTTTGATCATTTTAAAAATTTAAAGTGGATTATGTTGTTTGTTGCGGGATTTGATCATTTAGATTTAGCATATTTAAAGAAACGACAAATCATGCTAACTAATGGACAAACAGTATATGATATTCAAATTGCCGAAGATGTGGTTGCCAAAATGTTGTTTTTAAATCGTCAAATGGGCATTTATCATGATCAGATGAAAACGCATGTATGGAAACATCAAGCACCTCATTATGAGCTTTATCAGCAACAAGTTTTAATCTTAGGTGCAGGTTCGATTGGACAGCTTATTGCCAAACGACTTAAGGCCTTCGAAATGGAAATTATTGGATATAAAAGAACATATGAAAATTTAGATAATTTTGATGCGATTATTACCAAAAAAGATGAACTTATAAAATATTATCGAAGTTGTGATTACTTAATTGTTTGTTTGCCTTTAACTAAACAAACAAAAAACTTTATTGATAAAAAAGTCTTTGATTTATTAAAACCTACGGCATTATTAATTAATATAGCTCGTGG
>JBAYAP010000140.1:0-3656 GCA_041669715.1 Acholeplasmataceae bacterium | reverse complement strand
GGTATATTAGCAGTTATTGTTGGTGCTACGATGTATGTTTTACAAAAAATAGCACAGAAAAAACCAAGTTATGCTAAAAACACAGGCACACAAAATAAATCATCTCAAGCACAACAAACTGAAAAAACAATGAAGATGGTTAGTTATTTCATGGTAATTATGATGGCAACATTTGCTTACAGTAATAACGCATTAGCACTTTATTGGGTTGTTGGTAATATTTATTCAATCGGTCAAACAGTCGTTAATAGAAAAATTAATGAAAAAAGACATGCAGAATTGAAACAAAAAGAATTGTTGGGGTGATTATATGTTAAAAAGAGTAGAATTTGAAGCTAAAAATGACGTTGAAGCATTAAAAACTGCAACAGAATTGTTAAAAATACAAGCAGAAAAAATCAAATTAGATATTGTTAAAGAAAAACGGGGTTTGCTTGGTATTGGTGCATCTACAACTTATGCTGCAACGCCAAATGTTACTTTGGTTACAGAAGGTAAGGCATATCTTGAAGCGATTCTTCAAACACTACAAATTGATTGTCGTATGGAAGCTAGAACATTAGATAATGGTAATGAAATTCACTATTTAGTAGAAAGTGATGAAAATGCGTTATTAATTGGACATGAAGGTAGAACACTTAGAAGTTTACAATTTATATTAAGAAATTATTTAAATACATTTGTAGATGGAAGATTAGTTGTTTCTTTAGATATAGGAAATTATTATGAAAATCATAAAAAGCAATTAGAAATTTTAGCAACAAAAACAGCAAAAGAAGTTGCTAGAACTAGAATCTCTGTCAAATTAGATCCAATGAATGCATATGATCGTCGTATCATTCATACAAAATTAAGTGAATGGCGCGATGTTATTACCGAATCAGAAGGTGAAGGCGAAGAACGCGCACTTGTAATTAAACCTAAAAAGTAGCTTCGGCTACTTTTTTTATGCTATAATTTAAGTAAACTGATTTAAGGAAATGTGGTCCGATGAAGATTAGATCTAAAAAAAAGATTAAAAGCAAAAGTAAACTTAAAAAAAGACTTATTAGAACATTAAATATATGTCTTATTATTATTTTTGGGGGCATTTTTTACAGTTTAGGCGTCACAGTATATGAAAACGTACAAGTTAATGCGGATATTGAAGCATTTAAAGCGCGTGCAATTCAAGAAATAAGCGAAGAAATAGAATATATACCCGGTGTATATCAACAAAGAGTTTATCACATAGTTCCACGTGAAACATCATATGAATTAAGTGATACTCGCAGTGTGTTTTATAGCAGTGAACATAAATATTTAGGGCAAACAGGGGATATATTTTTAGCGCCACAGTCTCCATTTCCTCAAAACCCGGTATTTGATAAATTTATGACCTATTATTTTGGTGGACATACAGCATTTAAATCAGATCATAATACATTTTATGAAGCAACCGGTTATTCTGACAGTTTTAGTGAAATTATTGAAGCAATTAAAGCTCCTGGAAACGAACCAACAGATTTAACAATTACTGCTAATGAAACTAGCACTAATTATTGGTTATATCCAAAATTTAGAACTGAAGCAAGCGAAGAATATCCTTATTATGGAACTTATTATAGAAATTATTTTGTAGGTGCGAGAGTTAAAAATATAACGAATACACAATTAGAAAAAGTAACTGCTTTTGGTGATGCAGCAAACGACAAGTATATATATAATTATTTATTTTTCTTAAATATGAAGTATAAATACTATTGTTCAGATTTTGTAAGTCGAGCATATCAAAGTGCCATAGTAGCAGAAGATGAACAAAGACAATATTCGACGGTTTTAAATGATGATGGATTCATTACATCGGTAAATGATATTATTTTATCAGATGACACATACATAACGTTTTATGTAGAAATCATTGATGATGTTGTCCATATTTATCACTTAGAAGATATTTAAAAAGGGGTGAAATAATGATAGATTATATTTTAATAGGATTGGTAGCAATTACGGTACTTCTTGTTGTCTATTTACTTTATAAAGTAAATAAAATAACCGGAGATCGTGGTGTTGAACAAGATGAATCTACAGATTTAAAATTATATTTAAAAGATGAATATGCAAATTTAAGAGAACACATGTTAAATTTATTTCATGATTCGACAAAAACAAATACATTTGAATTAAATGATTTTAAAGATCAAATGATTAAAAAAATTGACGATCAAATGAAAGAGATTAATAAAAAAGTTGAAGAAAGATTAGGCAATGGATTTGATAAAACTAATAAAACATTTCAAGATGTTATTGAAAGACTTGCTAAAATTGATGTTGCACAAAAGAAAATCGAAGTGCTCTCAACTGAGGTTGTACAATTAAACAATATTTTAACTGATAAAAAGTCAAGAGGTACCTTTGGCGAGGTACAACTTACGCATATTTTGCAAGCAGTTATGGGCGATAATAAGCAATTATATGAGTTGCAAAAAACATTACCAAATAATACCAAGGTAGATGCTATAATTTATGCACCAAAACCGTTAGGAAATATTGGTGTTGATTCAAAATTTCCATTAGAAAATTATCAACGAATGGTTGATAAAAATTTAAGTGATTCTGATCGTTTAAGTGCTGAAAAAGAATTTAAAAAAGATGTTAAAAAACACATCGATGATATCGCTGAAAAATACATCATTCCAGATGTTACAGCTGATCAAGCTTTTATGTTTATTCCCGCTGAAGCGATTTTTGCTGAAATCACGGCATATCATGAAGATATTATTATGTATTCACAAAAGAAAAACGTTTGGTTAGTTTCTCCAACAACACTAATCTCAACACTTACAACAATTATTACAATTGTTAAAAATATAGAAAGAGATAAACAAACATCAATTATTTTAACTGAGTTAAGAAAATTGGGTGAAGAATTTAGAAGATATTCTGATCGTTGGGCAAAATTAAAAAGATCAATTGATTCTGTGTCTAATGATGCTAATAATGTTAACATTTCAAGTAAAAAAATTAGCCAAAAATTTGATTATATTCAAGATGCTAGATTTGATGAAGTTTTAGAAGAAAGCATCGATGAAGATGAAGCATTGACAACCGAAGAGTAATCACATATAATAAGTATAAATCAATGAGAAGACAATGCTTTTTAGTTACTGTGAATAGCGAGTTAGTGACGGTGAAAGACTAACCATAAGCCTAAATAAGATAACACTTTGAGAGATGGGAGAAATAAAGTAGATCCATCCGTTAAATCTGCGTTAAAGATATCAAGGGGCTAGAGAGAATCTAGAACTAAGGTGGTACCGCGATTATTCGTCCTTAGATATATATTTAAGGGCGTTTTTTTATTAAAATACACCTTTAAAAAGAGAGGTATTATATATGGAAACAACAGTAAAAGAAATTTTTAGAAATGCAAGTGAATTTTCAAATAAAGAAGTAACACTTTATGGATGGATTAGAAATCATAGAGCTCAAAAAGCTTTTGGTTTTATTAATTTTCATGATGGCAGTTTTTTTGAACAACTTCAAGTCGTTTATGAAGAAGATAAATTAGCAAATTTTAGTGATGTTCAAAAATTTAGAGTAGGCAGTTCCCTAATGGTCACAGGTGTTGTTGTTTTAACGCCAGAAATGAAGCAACCTTTTGAATTAAAGGC
>JBAYAP010000139.1:0-3691 GCA_041669715.1 Acholeplasmataceae bacterium | reverse complement strand
TCATAAAAAAACAATATGTGTATAAAAATACGGATATAGGAATTTCTAAAATATTTTTTAAAAGTATATATAAAATATATATAAATAATTTTTCCCGAATTTATTTTCTGAAAGAAAATGTTAAAAAATAGCATGAAATCGGACAAAGTGCAGTTAATCATTTAAGACAATATGGTGTTCACACTGATTTTATTAAAAGAGGTGGCGATAGAGTCGGTATTTACTTTTTAGAAACTGGTGCATCTATGCGTCCATCTAAAGTTATTTATGATCGTGCGAATTCTTCAATTGCTGAAGCTAAAGCAAGTGAATTTGATTTTGATGAAATTTTTAAAGATGCTGATTGGTTTCACTGGAGTGGTATTACACCAGCGTTAAGCGAAGAAGCTAGAGCATTAACACTTGCAGCTTGCAAAGCAGCAAAAAAACATGGCGTTACAGTAAGTGTTGATTTAAATTATAGAAAAAAATTATGGACACCTGAAGTTGCTAAAAAAACAATGACTGAACTTATGCAATATGTTGATGTTTGTATTGGTAACGAAGAAGATGCGCATTTAGTATTAGGCTATAAGCCTGGAGATACTAATGTAACATCTGGTGACTTAGAATTAGAAGGTTATAAATCTATCTTTACTCAAATGAAAAAAGATTTTGGTTTTAAATATGTTGCAACAACACTTCGCGAAAGTTATAGTGCAAGTGATAATGGTTGGAGTGCATTAATCTATGATGGAAATGAATTTTATAGATCAAAAAAATACGATATCAGAATTGTTGATAGAGTCGGTGGTGGCGATTCATTTGCTGGTGGTTTAATTCACGGATTGTTAACAAAAGATAACATGAAAGATGCATTAGAATTTGCAGTAGCAGCTAGCGCATTAAAACATACAATTAAAGGCGATACAAATTTAGTTTCTATTGATGAAGTTGAAACTCTAGTTGGTGGCGATGGATCAGGCAGAGTACAAAGATAATTAATTTTAAAAAATTAAAATATAAGACATATTAGATATATATCTAGTGTGTCTTATTATTTTTTTAAATACAAATGAATAAACACTGAAATATTGGAAAATAAAAAAATATTTAAAGTGAAATAAAACTGTTGTAATAAGTAAGCGTTTGCATTATAATATAAATGAAGTCTTAAAAAAGAGTAAAAAAGCATGACAAATCAATTTGGTAAATCGGCTGCAGACTACATCATATATAAAACTAGTTTTTTGGTGTGGATGCAGCAAATATAATTATTATTTATCGAAACGTTTCGATATATGGAGGAAAAATATGAAAAAAATTTTATTAGCCGTATTATTTTTAGTTGTTGTGACTTCGGTTGCTGCCTGTAAAGATGATGTTGATGATGACGGTGTTGTTATCACATATGCAGCATGGAATTTAGGGACTGAAGAAGCATACAATATTGAACGTCGAATGATTGATGAATTTATGGTAGCTTATCCTGATGTTACTGTTGAAGTAATTGAAAGACCAAAAACAGTTGACGAAGAAGGTAATGAATCTGATGTATCATGGGATGAATTCTTTGCTGCACAAGCTGCTATTGGAAAAATGCCAGACGTATTTATGTCGGACTCTGTAATTAAAGCAGTTTTAAATGGATGGGCTGAAGATATTATGAGTTATGCTAATGCTGACGATGAATATGCTTTACTGTCTCAAGATATTAAAAATGCAGCAGCAATTAATGGTAAATTATATGCTTTACCACAAGCATTATATTATATGGGTTATTTTATAAACCGTACAGTTATCAATGAAGCAGGAGCTGGAGCAATTGTTCCAACTTATGGTATGTCATATGAAGATTTAATGTTAGCTGCTCAAGCTGATGCTAAACAACCTGTCATCGGTGGCGATGGTATTGCGGGTATTGATGGTGTATCTAATATTATGGGATGGTTACCAGCACAATATGATTCAAGTATTGACTGGTTTACTTATAGTGAAGATGGATTTAATTTTGATTCTGAAGCTTTTGAAATGGCAGTTAATGAACAAAAGAAATATTTTGGTGCAGGTGCAAGTGGTTATTCTAATTATGTACTTGAAACTCAAGATAATACTGCTGATCGATATGGTGAAGGATCTCCATTTACAAATGGAAAACAATCTATTAAATGGGAAGGTAGTTATAATTTAAGAGATTGGTTATCAGCAACACTTAATGAAGAAAGTGGTTTATATGGTGCTGATATTGACTTTATTGGAACACCTTCTGTTACATATAATGGAGTTACAAATAATCGAATTCCCGTTGTCTTAGATTATATTGCTATTGGACAAGGTACGGAGTATCCACAAGAAGCATATGAATTTGCTAAATGGATGGGCTTTGGATCTGATGGTTATTCAACACGTTTGGATATTGCTGAAAATCATCCAGATGCTGGTGCTGTGAATTTTGCACCTATGATTAACGATGAAGCTATTGTTGATGCATTCTTTGATTTATATCCAACACTTATAGAATTTAAGAAAATTGTAACTGAACATGAAGATTTTATTATTGAAAGTTTAGCTAAAACTGTTCCGGGCTATGTTGCTGTGCGTTGGACGGCTTCATACAATGCAGAAATGACTATGGCATCGGTATTTGATGCAATTATTTCCGGAGATTTATCATTAGCTGATGCACTCGCAGCAGGATTAAATACAATTGCCAATAGAGAGTATAATAGCGCAAAAGATCAATTAAACACTGTTACTGAATCTTAAAAATATAAGGAGGTTCAAATGAAAAAATTCATTATTGTTTTACTTGCAATTACAATTTCTTCATTTTTCTCTATTAATGTTTATGCTTTTAATGTTTTAAGCAATAATGATTTATATACAAATAATGAAACCGAAACTGAAATCAGTGATGTGAGTATCGTAGAAAATACATACTCTCAACAATTAGATTCATGGGAAGCAATGGGATTATCATCTCAAATCGCTTTCCATGAAACGATTTCACCTTTGGATTTTTCATTTAGCACTAATGGAAGACTAACAACAGAAACAAATGAATATGATGATTTTGAAAAACAAACTTTTGATGAAAATGGGTTTATTTTAACATTTGATGAAGAAAGCGATGAATCTTTTTTGAGTTTTGACGTTAGTGTTGTAACGACCGGATTATATACTTTAAGTTTTGATTATTATTCATTAACAGATACGATTAATGCTGTGAATATGGAAATCCTTGTTAATGATGAAATACAATATTATGAATCAAGTCAAATCGTATTAAATACATTATGGACAACACCAACTGAGTTTTTATCAGATCGTTATGGTAATGATACAATGCCTAGTGCATCGCAATCATATCAATGGATTTATACATATATTAAAGATGCAGCAAGAGTTCAGCCTGAACCTTTGCTTTTTAAGTTAGACAGTGGTGTAAATACAATTACATTTAATTTAAATGAGGGATTATTAATGTTTGGTCAAATTTATATTGGGCCACAAATCTCATATATTTCATATGATGAATATGTAACATCTATAAATCATGAAATGGCTTCAAATAGCGAATATATATTTATGGAAGCAGAAAATCCATCACTAAAAAATACAGTGTCTATTCGTTATGGAACTGATAAAGAACCAGCGGTAACACCATTTGGAATCACCGAAAATAAACTTAATATTATAGATGGTGATAGTT
>JBAYAP010000138.1:0-3702 GCA_041669715.1 Acholeplasmataceae bacterium | reverse complement strand
ATAGAAAACAAGTTGAAGTTCTAAATGAAAATATTGAAATTAAATCTGACAAAATTGAAGTCGATACTGTTCATAAATTTCAAGGAAGAGCAAAAGATGTTGTCATTTTATCAACTGTTGCTAATGATATTAGATCAAGTGCATCACTTGAATCTGAAAAAGAGGATTTCATTAGTAAAAGTGATTTACTTAATGTGGCAGTTTCAAGAGCTAAGAAACAACTCAACTTAGTTGTATCAGACAAAATTTATCAAAGTAAAAATAATAATATTGCTGATTTGATTAAATACATTAAATATAATTCAAGTGTTGATGATATCCAAGAGGGAAATGTGAAATCAGTTTTTGATATTTTATATTCTGACTACCAAAAAGAATTAGAGTCATTTCGAAGAGATCATTTCAAAACACAATTTGACACTGAAAATATTGCATTAAATCTAATACAAGAAGTGATACAAGGATATAAGAATCTTAAAGTCATCATGCATACTCCACTTCATAGATTATTACATGATTATTCTATATTTGATTCAACAGAGCAAAAATATCTTAAACACCCATGGACACATGTTGATTTCTTAATTATCAATACAATTACTAAAGAAACGATTCTTGTAATAGAAGTTGATGGAGTGTCATTTCATGATCAAAGCGAACATCAATCAGTTAATGATGAAATAAAAGATAGAGCACTTGTTTTTAATAAGATCGAATTTATTAGATTGAAAACAAATCAAAGTAATGAAAAAGATAGAATTTCGTTTATTTTAAATAAAACTTTAGGAGTAAATTGAGGTTGTTGCAGTAAAATTTGACAGCATATAAAAATTTTAAAATAAGCATAAACAAATCTTAGTTCTTTTAAGTATTATTTTATTATGGAAAATAATTGCTGTATTTGGATCTATTAAAATAACTTATGTTACGGGTATGCTCGCTTTATTTTTACATGTGAGATAGCGAAATATTTAAATAAATATAATAAGCAGTAAACTCAAATTTATTATTTTGCTTAATTTCAATTATGATATAATGTGTTTAAATAAAAAAACTATCGGGGTATAATGTTGTATCAATTAAAATGTTTATATTCAAATAAAAGCTGAATAGTTATAAAAAGGAGAATGAATGATGGCAGATTTTATTAGTGAAAAAAAATGGATCTATTTAGGATTTGGACTTTTTAATATAGTCTTTTTGTTTTTACCAGTAGCAATAGGAGAAACTTATAATTATTATATATTTTCTTTATTTGGCTTATGGGGGACTCTTTTACTTTTAGCATTACTCTATTTTTTAGTCATAGTTCCATTTAATGCAATTTTTCAAAAAGCATATTCTAGCGATTATTATGATACAGTCATTAAAGTAATGAATTTTATCATACCAATTCTTGGACTGATTGCACTTGTTCGTTATAGACATTTAGCAGGTCTATTGGATAGTGAATCATTTACTTGGGTATATTATGCGTGGTTTGGGCTGATTTTTATAGAACACGGATATAACATCCGTTTAACTTTACAGTATCTGTAAGTTAAAGTGAATATTTCTTTATCATAATCAGAAATTGAAAAAATTTGGAAGACATGAAAATTGGGATCTACAATTATTACCATTAGAACTGGACATCCGATTAGAAAACTAGTGATGGACAAATCTATTTAAAAAAACGTATTAGACTATCTTAATTCAAATTTTCCTGATTATAAACTTTGATACTTAATGGATCCATACTTAAGATTTGAAGAATCATATTAAAATAAATGAACTTCGCATCAAGTATTATCACAAGTGAAAAGTCCTCTTTTCACGTAGAAATGTAAACTTTTTTAATCTTGTTAAGCCAATATGCTCTATTTTTCCTTTAAGGGTAGGGCTGAAAATCTGTTCGTCATTATGTTGAACAATAAATTTAGTAACGAAAAGATAGTAAAAATATAAAGAATGGTTGTAATTATGAAATGTTCAAGTATTTCATACCTGCTTATAGAGGAAGATGGTATTAGTCTCCTCAAGAGCAAAAAACTCCATGGAATATTATCAACGTTACCAAATCTATCTATGTAATTTTGATTTCTATACTAGTCTAGTCAGATAGACACGGATGGTTGTGTGAACCCCTACGGGTCACCAACACTATCAGATTAAGCTCATCTCATATAAGAGGTTAGCTTTTTTAAGTGAAATCATATGATTTAAGGTTTTAATAGTATAATATATATAACTAAGGAGTCGAATTTATGAAAAAAATCAGTATAATAATATACGCACTTATGGTAACTTTGAGCATTACTGGTTGTAAAACAACCAATAATCCAATTGAAGAAAGCGAATTATCTTATAAAATTGTTGATACGAATCAAACGGATTTTTATAGTAACACGGCAATAATTATTGAGCCTACAGAAAGTGATAGATTTTATGGACAAGATGCTAATTATGTAGGAAATCAAGCATCATATACGAATAATCTTGACGGGACTATTACGGATAATATAGCAGGTCTTATGTGGGCACAAAATATGGGTAAAAAAATGACCTATGAAGAAGCTTTTGATTTTGCAAGTGCATCAAATCTCGGAGGTTACGATGACTGGAGAATTCCTTCAATAAAGGAATTATATTCGTTAATTCAATTTTCTGGTCGTGTCAAAGGTGAAACAGCAATCGATCTTTTTATTGATACAAACTATTTTGATCAACCATTAGGTGACTTAGAGTTGGGTGAAAGAGAAATAGATGCTCAAACATGGTCTAGTACAATGTATGTGGGTGAAACAATGAATGGTGATGAAACTGTTTTTGGGGTCAATTTTATTGATGGAAGAATTAAAGGATATCCAACATTTAGCAAAGATACTCAATCAGATAATAAAATGTATTTTAGAATTGTAAGAGGCAATGAAGCATATGGAGAAAATATATATTTAGATAATAATGATGGAACGATTACTGATCTTGCTACTGGATTTACTTGGCAACAAAGTGATAGTGTAACAGCTTATAATTGGGAAGAAGCATTAGATTATGCAGAAAATCTTGAACTTGCTGGATATAGTGATTGGAGACTTCCCAATGCAAAAGAACTTCAAAGTATTGTTGATTATAATAAGAGTCTTCAGACGACTAATTCTGCAGCAATTGATGATTTATTTGAATCAACATTGATTACTGATTATGATGGCAATCCTAATTATGGATATTATTGGACTTCAACAACACATTTAGATGGTGATAATCCATATACAAGTGCAGTCTATATTGCTTTTGGTGAAGCACAAGGCATTATGAACGGTATATTGCTTGATGTGCATGGTGCTGGAGCACAAAGAAGCGACCCTAAAAGTGGAAATATAGATGATTATCCAATATCTTTTGGACCACAAGGGGATATCAGATATGTTTATAATTTAGTAAGATGTGTAAGAGGTTAACAAATTTTAAATTTTACTATAAAACTATGATTGCTTATATTCAAGCAATCATTTTTTATTGGAATTTTCAAAGTATTGAGTGTGAACTTATTTAAATTTCTATTTATAACAGGAATGAGCAACTATGACAAATAAAGTCTAATTATGGGTTTAATTTAGCAACTCTTATCTTATTTAATGATATAATCAATGGGTCACCAATTCATTAGAAGTAAATATAAGTTATATAAAGTATTTAAGATGCTGCAAATTATAATTATTT